>NZ_BTPT01000053.1:0-29828 GCF_054408565.1 Vallitalea sediminicola | reverse complement strand
ATTTTCAAAAATGCTTGACATATTTTTTTAGATTTGTGCGTTACCATCTATATATTGAACTTAAACATCTCTATACTCATTTCAATAAAGTTCAAAATATTTTCCTTGATTTTATAAGTTGAATAGAACTAAATAATTGCTAGTTCTATTCAACTTATATATAATTGTACAATAAAATATTTTACTTAGCTAAAAGTATCATGATCATCTTCTGTAATATCATTTAATACTTCCCCAGCTTCATTTTCATAAGCTCTAGCTTGTGATAAATCTTTTAGTGAAATTATACCAACTACGTTCTTATCTTCTACAACAGGGATTCTTTTCACTTGATTATGTGACATTAGATCAGCTACATCTTTTACATTCATGTCAGGTGTTGCAGTTATAACATCTTTTGACATGATGTCTTTACACTTTGCATCTTGAGCATTAATATCTTCAGCTATAGTCTTTAAAACGATATCTCTATCAGTTATAATTCCGACAAGCTCATTATTTTCTTCTACAGGTACTGAACCCACATCTTCATCTCTCATTTTTCTTGCAGCGTCTTTGATTGATGTATTTTCATTAACGGAAACTATGTCAGATGTCATTATTTCTTTAGCTTTCATGTTAAGTCACTCTCCTTCTTATAATCTACACATTTATTATTAGAAGAAAAGTAATATAATATACAGAAAGTTAATTATAACCTAATCAATTATGTAACTACACTATTGTATCTAAAGAATTGTAGATAAAATGAACATCCATAACGTAAAAATCTCCAATTAAGCTCATTCACTTAATTGAAGATTAATATTATCGCTATATTCTTATCCCATGACTCTTATAGATTGGAACAGTAAACATTATTCCTTTTCCTGCTTTATCCGTATTCAAGTCAAGGATTATTTCCATTTCATCCATTACATTTATTGCTGCTTCTTCATTGGGAAGTGCAACAAAAACAGTCTTATTATATTTTTTATTATCAGCATTATTCATGTAATTAAACATTTTAGGTGATATTTTTGCACCGCAATCTTCTATTGCTGATAATCCAAATGTATCAACTACAGTATATCTAGATATTCCTATTTGTGATAACTTTTTTTTGACACTTTTGGCTTTTTTGATATCATTTATAACTATAAAAAGAATATACTTACAGTTTATCATATATCATCCTCTTTTCTTAAATAGGATTTTTTTAATAATATTCACTTTCAAATTCTTTAGCCATTACTTTTTTATTTTCTCTACTTTCAATATGACGCTGTAATTCTCCGCCTCGCATATGTGTAACAGGTAATACAAACATAATACCTTTATTAGGTTTTTTCATGTCACCACCAATTACTCTTTCTATATGGTTCATAACCAATTCAACTTGTTCTTCACGTTCAATAACAGAAAATACTGTTTTGTTATAATGAGTATCACCATCAATAGATCTCATGAAACCACCGATTACAGGTATATTATAAATATCTTTACTTATAGCTGTAGCACCCATACTATCAATGACGGTTGCCCCTCTTATACCTAATTGTTTCATTTTAAATAAAACTTCAGGTAAGTATTCAGGTTCATTTAATACAATAAACAATACGTACACACTATCACTCCTTCATGTTTTATTATCACTAAGTCCTCATACTAAGGACTGTTACTAGTCAACGATTAGTTTAAATAATATTTTATTTCTATTATATGACATTTTCTATTTAAAATATTATTATACTATTCACAATCTGAGACTTCAACTGGTTTTTCATTTTTAAATAATAATTTTAGAATAGGAGGTGTTACGATTGTTGATATAACTACTAATAAAACAACACTAGTAAAAGTTCTATTTGTGATTATCTTGCTACTCAGACCTTGATTGGCAACAATTAAGGCTACTTCTGCCCGAGCTATCATACCCACACCAACTTGCATTGATTGTTTACGACTAAAACCTGATAACCTTGCACCAACACCACAACCTACAATTTTACCTAAAATAGCAATTACTACTATTACTATTGCATAACCTATATAATTAACAATATCACTTGTTATTACTGCACTAAGTCCAATACTTACAAAAAATATTGGTGTAAATAATGCATAAGCAAATGATTGTATTTTACTAACAACACGATGTCTATATGGTGTTGCTGCAAGTGCCACACCTGCAAAATATGCACCTGTGATTGCCGCTACACTAAACATCTCAGCTAAATATGCAAATACAAAACATAAAATAATAGCAAATGTTACAATTCTATCTCTCCACACTGAACCTTGAGCAAATTTGGTAATTCCTTTTGAAATAACTATACCTGCTATAACAGCTATAACGAAGAATGATACAATTTTTATCATCAATTGTTTTATATCTGTATCTCCTGAAGGATTAACCATACCTGATACTACAGCTAATAAGATAATTCCTACTACGTCGTCAATTATTGCAGCACCCAAAATAGAAATCCCTTGTTTACTTCCTAATTGTTTCATATCTCTAAGAACTGAAACAGAAATACTAACAGAAGTTGCTGTTAAAATTGTACCTATATATAATGCAAACATTAATTGATGATGTGCATCTCCGTCAGGTAAAAAACTCTTGAAGAATAATAATGGAACCAGTGTTCCTAATCCCAACGGCAACAGTACACCACCCAATGCAATTATTGAAGCACCTTTTCCTGATGCCTTAAGTTCTTTTAAATCAGTTTCTAATCCAGCTAAAAACATTAAAAACACAACACCTATTTGTGATATATCATGTATTAACGGACTTTCACCGTTTACCAAATTAAACACCGTCGGACCAATTAAAATCCCTACTAATATTTGTCCAAGAACTGGTGGCATTGATACTTTTGAAGCCAACCATCCACCAACTGCAGCGGCTACTAATAGTATCGCCAGTTGTAATAAAAAATGATACTCTTCTGCATGTTGCATCATTGCTGCTAAATCCATTTTTTATGCCCCCTAATATAATTTTAAAATAGCACAAATTAGATTCTACTACTATTATGTGCAATATGCAATGGTAATAATGTCGAATATCACTATATTATCATCTTTTTTTTAGTAGAATATATCAAAATTTCGCCTAATCCTATAACACTTCATACTATATATGACAAAAGTGCACAATAAAATGAGTGATTAAATATATGTACAGATATTTAATCTCATTATGTTATATATAAATAGAACTATCTCACAATCTATTTCACATTTATATCACAGTGAAATAGATTATTATAAGACAGTCCCAATAATATTATATACTCTCTATATTTTTTAATTTCTTTGCTTGATCAGCTGTTATTAAACTATCAACTACTTCTTCAATTTCGCCTTCAAGTATAGCATCCAATCTATGCAATGTTAATTTGATTCTATGGTCAGTCACTCTTCCTTGAGGGAAATTATAGGTACGTATTTTTTCACTTCTATCTCCTGTACCTACTTGACTTTTTCTATTTTCAGCAACTTCTTTTTGCTGTTTTGCTTGTTCTATATCATATAATCTAGAACGAAGTACTTTTAGAGCCTTATCTTTATTTTTAAGTTGGGATTTTTCATCTTGACAACTTACTACTAATCCAGTTGGTAAGTGCGTAATTCTAACAGCTGAGTCAGTTGTATTAACACATTGCCCACCATTACCAGAAGCTCTAAAAACATCTACTCTAATATCATTCATGCTAATCTCGACAGCTACATCTTCAACTTCAGGTAAAACAGCTACTGTTACTGTTGACGTATGAATCCTACCTCCTGATTCGGTAACAGGAACTCTTTGAACACGATGAACTCCACTTTCATATTTTAACTTTGAATAAGCACCTTTACCAGTAATCATAAACACTACTTCTTTAAATCCACCAACACCACATTCGTTAAAACTTATGAGTTCAACTTTCCATCTATTGTTTTCAGCATATCTTGAATACATACGAAATAAGCTTCCAGCAAATAAAGCAGCTTCATCTCCACCAGCTCCACCTCTAATTTCAACAAATACGTTTTTATCGTCATTAGGGTCTTTTGGTAGTAAAAGTATCTTTAATTCTTCTTCTATCTGAACTATTCGTTCCTTACTTTCGCTTAATTCCTCTTTAGCCATTTCTTTCATTTCTGGGTCTTCTTCTTCTTCTAGAATAGATAAACTATCTTCTAAATTAATTTTAGTATTTTTGTATTCTTTATATTTATCAACTATGAGTGATAGATCACTATGCTCTTTCATAAGCTTACGCCATCTATCTTGTTGACTAATAATATCTGGATCATTAATCATCTCAGATATCTCTTCAAATTTACTTACAATTCCATCTAATTTACCAAACATAACTACACCTCTCTATATTGTTAGGGAATTTATAATTATGAAATTATCGCAACAAAAGCGACTATGTCGCTTCTTCTCGCAGAGAATATTTCTATCCCTTATTATTATATGCACCAGCTACAACTCTATTAATTCCAGCCAAATCTTTGTATGTTTTAATATCACCATACCCCAATGCATCCAAAATCATCTTCACATCAGCACTTTGATCATATCCTACTTCATATAAAACATAACTCCTTTTCTTTGTTCTCTTTTTAACTTCTTTAGAGATTTCTCTATAAAAATATAGTCCATCTTCTCCGCCATCCAAAGCTCCTAAAGGTTCATGTTCTTTTACTTCAACCATTAACCCACTTATATCCTTACTTCTAATATAAGGTGGATTGGATATAAAAAGCTGATAATCACAATCTTCGTCTACATTCTCAAATAGATTACTTCTAACATATTGTATTCTATCAGTTACATCATTAATAGTTGCATTATCTTCCGCAATTTTAAGTGCTTCATTAGATATGTCCACTGTGGTAGCCATAACATCTTTACAATTATAACATATGCTTATTGGTATACATCCCGTACCTGTACCAATTTCTAGTATATTAGTTATATTGTTTTCTCTAATATACTCTATTGCCTTTAATACAAGAACTTCTGTATCTTGTCTGGGAATCAATACATTCTCATTAACTTTAAATGTTAATCCCATGAATTCTTGATATCCAATTATATATTGAAGGGGTCTACCCTTAGCTCTCATCTCTATTAGATTAATATACAAATTATATTTTTCATCAGATATTAATTCATTACTATTGATTATAGTATATACTTTATCAACCTTAAGTACATGTTCTAGTAAAAGATTAACATCTAATCTGGCATCAACAATATTATTATGTGATAAAATCTTAAGTCCGTCATCCAGTGCATTCCTTATGGTCTTCTTCATCAGTAACTAAGACCCCTTTCAAAGAAGCGATTGCAACTTCTATCTGTGAACCATCTGGCTCTCTTGTTGTTAATCTTTGTAGCCATAATCCTGGTTTTGAAATAATAGCTGCAATTTTTGATTCCGATCTACCTAACCATTTTATAATCTCATATGATAATCCAGCTATTAATGGCAAGCACAATATTCTTACAGCGAATCTTAACCAAAATGTTCTAACGTCAATAATCATCAATACCAATATACTCATAAGAACCACGATAAGCAAGAAGTTAGTACCACATCTCTTATGATATCTTGATTGTTTTTTAATATTTTCAACAGTCAATTCTTCTTCGTGTTCTAGACAATTTATTGATTTATGTTCTGCTCCATGATATTGAAAGACTCTTTGTATATCTTTCATCAATGATATTATTTTCAGATACGCTAGAAAAATAATAACTCTAATCACACCGTCTACCAAATTAATTAGACTCTCATTAGGTAATTTATCTTTTACTAACTGAGATAATCCTAAAGGTAATAACACAAATAATCCCATTGCCAATATTATTGACAGCACAACAGAAAAGCCTACTACAACTTTATCTAATTTATCTCCAAATGTTTTAGTTAGAAATCTGTCAAATTTACCTGGTTCTTTTTCATTCTCATCTTCTACTTCAAAAAATTCAGCTGAATAAGTAAGAATTTTCATTCCTATGACTAATGATTCTACAAATGCTAACATACCTCTAAATATGGGTAGTTTAAAAAGCTTTACTTTCTCGGAAAAACTAGTATATTCTCTTTTATCAATTATTATTTCTTTATCTGGTTTTCTAACAGCAACCGCATAGGTGTTTTTGTTTTTCATCATAACACCTTCGATAACAGCTTGACCGCCTATATCTACTGGTTTCAATTATATCACTTCCATATTATATTATTTTTAAAACTTCTTAAATTATAACATGTAATCTTTTTTTTATCTACTTTTTTAATTTTACTATATAATGTTAAAAGAAGTTGAGGATAATCCTCAACTTCTTTGCTAACTATTTATTCTCTTCTTGATTCATACCGTACTTACGGTTGAATTTATCTATACGTCCACGAGCAGAAAGTGCCTTTTGAGTTCCAGTATAAAATGGATGACATTTTGAACAAATTTCAACGTGAATACTTTCTTCTGTTGAACCTGTAACAAATTCATTACCGCAGTTACATTTAACGTTAGCTTGATGATATTTTGGATGAATTCCTTCTTTCATTTGTTTCACCTCTTTCAAATATTAGCCTTAATATTATATGCCGACATAAGTCGAACTTATATTTTAAAACAGCTTTTATATTATAACACATGAAATTATAGGATGCAATACTTTTCCTGTTGTTTTAATTAGTTTGTAGATTTATCTATATTTATCTAGTAAATTATTGTTAATAGTATTACAGAAATCATTATTATTCTTAGATTTCACAAAAACTTTTAGTATACTTTCAGTAACTTCATCTGAACGCATATTGCTACTAGCTTTTCTCAATCTATAAATAGCATCCATTTCATCTTTTGTATAAAGTAAATCTTCTCTTCTTGTACCAGATTTGGCAATATCAATTGCAGGGAAAATCCTTTTTTCAGATAATTTTCTATCAAGAACCAATTCCATATTACCTGTTCCTTTAAATTCTTCAAAAATAACTTCGTCCATCTTACTTCCTGTTTCTACAAGTGCTGTAGCAAGTATTGTAAGACTTCCTCCTTCTTCGATGTTTCTAGCTGCTCCAAAGAATTTCTTAGGCATATGAAGTGCTGCTGGATCAAGACCACCAGATAAAGTTCTTCCACTAGGCGGAATAGTTAAATTATAAGCTCTAGCAAGTCTCGTTATGCTATCAAGCAATATATATAAATCTTTTTTCTGTTCAACCATTCTCTTAGCTCTTGCCAACACCATTTCTGAAACCCTTTTATGATGTTCAGGAAGTTCGTCAAAAGTAGAATATATGACCTCTACATTCTCACCATTAATAGAACGTCTTATATCTGTTACTTCTTCTGGTCTTTCATCAATTAATAGAACTATTAGATGAGAATTAGGATGATTTGTTGTTACAGCATTCGCAATTTTTTTGAGTAGTGTTGTTTTACCTGCTTTTGGAGGTGCTACAATCATACCCCTTTGCCCTTTACCAATAGGTGCAACAAAATCAATTAGTCTGGTGGAATATTCTGAAGAGATAGTTTCAAGACGAACCCTTTCATTAGGGAATATAGGTGTTAAGTCTTCAAAATTAGGTCTTTTGGCAGCATTGGCAGGTGAATCGCCATTTACAGACTGGACATATAGTAATGCTCTGAATTTTTCATTTTCTTTTGGTACTCTTATATTACCAATTATTAAATCTCCAGTCTTTAAACTAAATCTTCTAATTTGTGATGGTGACACATAAACATCATCTTCACCTGGCAGATAATTAGCACATCTAATAAAACCGAATCCATCTGGTAATACTTCTAGTACTCCATAAGCTATTTCACCACTATTTAAATCTTGGAAATCTGAAGGTACAGTTTTTTTAGGCTTACTCTGTACTTCTTTTTTAATTTCCTTGTCATTTTCATTAGATTCTTTATTTATATCTTTTTGAACTTCATTATTATTTTCTATTCTATTTTGCTGTTTTTTATATTCTGTCTTTTGCGGAACAGTTTTCTCATTATTCACAGACTGTTCTATTTTTTGTTCTACCTTCGGTACTTCTTTCTGTTCCTCTTTTTCGAGTTTAGGTTGTGTTTTCATTATTTGCTTCTTATTCAAGTTAGTTTGTTCTTTTACTTCTTTTTGTTCTGGTTCTACTTTATTCTGTTGTTCTTGCACTACCTTTTGTTCCTGTTTTTCTTCTTCTTTTCCTTGTTGTTTAGCTTCAACTTCTGTAAGAATTTGCACAAGCTCTGCTTTCTTGAATGTTGTAACACTTCTAATGCCAATTTCTTTTGCTTTCTTTCGAAGCTCAGCTAAAGTGAATTTTTTGAAATCTGTACTCATTAGAGCACCCCTTCCGTTTTTAATTAATTATTACTCCAACCGAAACTATGTAAATATTATATCAAATATGTTATATTAGTTAGACTTAATTTATTAATAAAAATTTTCCAATAAAATTTATACCAAAGTTTGTCCCATGATGATTATTTACAATATAATAACAAACCATCCATTAATTAAATTAATTACTATCGAATTATTTAATCTATAATATACATTTTATATTGGGAATAATAATGATAAGTCATATGAAATATAAATTGGATATGCTTATATTGAATTTACTTTTCCAAATAATTCAATTCAATATAATGTCTTAGTTTTAAGCAATGTCATAGTCTCAACAGCCTATATTAGTATATTAAATTGTTTCTTATATATTCAAAGCAATTTTATACATTATATCTATTATACCATAAAAAAATGGATTAACATATTTTTATGATAAATTTTTTATTTTTTTGATTTATGTGGGCTTTTTGTAATATTTCTTTCCCTGTAACTAACATTAATTATCCTCCTAATTTGTCTACGTTCTTTATTATCAAAAATTATTTCTACCTTAATAATATTCTATATTTGATATTCAAGTTATTTTATCATAAATACATATAATATTGCAAATAATTCTATGCCAAAATAAGTGATGCAACTCTGAAAAATATTAGTAATGTTGTCACATCAACAATGGTAGTAATCATAGGACTTGCCATTATTGCCGGGTCAAGTCTTAATTTCTTAGCTACTATTGGAAGTGTTCCACCAATAATGGCTGCAAAAGCAGTCGTACATATTAGTGTCAAACCTACCATTATTGCTTTTGATACATTTCCATCTGTAAAATATATTCTAATACAATTCAATATACCCAGTGTAGTTCCAACCATCAAACCTACTCTTATCTCTTTCCATAAAACACGGAATAAATCAAGAAACTTTATTTCTCCTAGAGTTATACTACGTATTACTAATGTAGCTGATTGAGCACCTGCATTACCTCCTGTAGACATGAGCATAGGAGTATATATTGCTAGTGCAAACTGCATTATCAAATTATTGTTATTATTCATTACCATTTCAGTTAAATATGCTGAAAACATAAGTATTACCAACCAAGGCAGCCTTTTTTTTGCTAATACTAACACAGAAGCATCTAGATACTCTAGATCAGTAGGTTCTATAGCAGCCATACGTTGAAAGTCCTCTGTTGTTTCCTCTTCAATAACATCCACTATATCATCAATTGTAATTATACCAACTAATCTATTTTCATTATCAACTACTGGTAATGATAGAAAATTATATTTTTTGAATACTTCTGCAATAAATTCTTGGTCATCATGGGTATTTACAGATATGGCACCCGTTTCCATAATATTAGATATAATAATTTCTTTGTCATTTAGTACCAGATCTTTTAGAGATATTATTCCTTCTAGAGTTCGTTTTGAACCCGTTACATAACTTGTATAAATAGTCTCTTTATCAAGACCAATACGTCTTATTTGATCCATAGCTTCATTAACAGTCATTTCTTTTTTTAGTCCTACGAATTCAATAGTCATAAGACTACCAGCGGAATCTTCAGGATAATTCAAAAACTGATTGATAAGTCTACGTTCAATTACCGTAGAATGCTGTAATATCCTATTGACTAAATTAGCGGGTACTTCTTCAATTAAATCTATTTTGTCATCGAAATTCAATTCATTAATTATATCTGCAAGTTCCTTGTCACTAACTAAAGAGGAAATTTCTGATTGTCTTTCAACATCGAAAAAAGAAAAGACTTCTGCCGCAACTTCTTTGGGAAGAAGACGAAAAATCAATAAAGAATCTTTTATTTCTATATCTTCAAGTAATTCAGCTATGTCAGCCTCTTGGAGGACTGATAATTCATTCCTAATCTTAGATAATTGTTTATCCTTTAATAGTTCTATTAGTGTTTTTAAATCCATATAGATCCTCCCTTTATGTATCCTACCATAAATAAAACACAAAAGAGATAAATGTTATTAACGCTCTTGGCTTAGAGATGGTAGATAATATTTAATTTTATTATGATAACTGCACCCAGGTCCTGCGTCCATGCTACCATCTCCTTTCCAAGTTAAGTTTATTTTCAACTTTTTATCATTCACTTAATTTAATTAGCTAGTTTATATTTTCACCTTTTCATTAGTACTTTACTACACTCTTACAATATTGTCTAGTTTTTTTAATATATTCATTTAATAAACTAATTGTGACAATTTATTTTTTTCTACGCATTAACTCATTTTATGGTATAATTTGGTTCTACACGAAAGTTTCCTGTAGAACAAGAAAAGCGACTATATTTTAGGGGGTAACCTATGCAGTTTTTTGTAATAATCTTTAAAAATTTACTTGGCTATGATGGTTTGATTATTATTTTAGCCCTTGCTAATCTATTTTACATTTTACCTAGATTAAAAAAATCTAATGCTGAATTAGAACATTCCCTGCAACCAACTATATATCTTCCCATAGAACAGATAATTAATTCAATCAGGCAGAATAATAATTCTGAATTAGATTTGCACCTATTACGCAAACTAAAAGAAAAAGAAACAAAGTGCTATCACTTATTTGCCTCAATAACTACTATATTCCCTCTTATGGGTATACTTGGCACAATAATATCTCTACTTAGACTTGTTTCATTTAATAGTGACACAATAATGTTAAATTTCACTACAGCTTTAACTTCAACTTTCTGGGGACTAGTATGTGCTATTATCTTTAAAGCAATTGATGGAACCGTATCTCCAAAAATAGCTTTTAATGATGATAATTTCAATTTATTAATAAGTAGAATCGATAGATATACAAGTAAAGGTGATGGCTATGAAGCAAAAAATATTTCTTGATCTGACACCATTGCTTGATGTTGTTTTAATATTGCTTTTTGCATTTATGTTAAATGTTAATGCTTCTAGTTCAGAAAAAGAAAACAAACTTAATGGTGAACAGGAATTAAATAATGAATTACAGAGCACCATAAACGCAAAAGAAAAACAAATAGCAGAATTAGAAAAAAATATTATAGATTTACAAAAAGAAGTTGATAATATAAATGATACTATGGAAGAAATATCATTTGATGTAGCTAATGAAAAAGAAACATTACTTAACGTATCAGAAAATCTTGCTAAATGGTTTTCTAGTAATGAGAACACACTGGAAGAAATTGCAAAAAGCAAAGATATTGATAAGTTAATTAATAATGATTCACTCTTGGAACAGCTACACAAATATGAAACTATATCTAAAAAGTATTTTTTTATTGATATCAAGTTAAAATCTACACAAAATAAATTATTTATTAATAATCAAGATACTAATACTTATATAACCTTAGAAGAAATAAATGGTGCAGAAGGTAAAAGTAATAAAAAGGAACAGATAAAAGACATAATTGAGAAAGTTATTGATAATAGAGAAGGTGGTTATACTTTCATATTGATTACTCTAAGTGAAGAAGATCACGTTTATAGATATGCCTTTAATCTAGTATGGGATGCTATAAAAGAAATTCAACAGAAACATGGAACGAATAAAATTTTCAAAACAAAATATGTTCTACCAATAGGTTAGATAGAAGGAGATATGCACATGTCAAGATACAGAAAAAAAAGCAGAAAAGGTAAAGTTTTATTAACTATTGTTGTTCTTGGGCTACTTGTTTTTTTAGGAGCTGATAATTTTGGTTTTGATTGGTTCAATTTTAAAATAGATTTGAATAAATCTTCTAATACTACCCAATCAAACAAAACAAGTAAGGATAAAGATAATAAATACTTCAATATAGTAGTTAAGGATGATAAAATCACATTAAATGAAAAGTCTATCAGTATACAGGATTTAGAGTCTGAATTATCCAAGTTAGATTCTGATAAGTCTACTATTAATCTAATGGATAATGGTGCTTATAATGAAACTTTTACTAGAATAGAGAATTATTTGGATGAAGAAAGTTTTAAGGTTATTACTTCTAGTGTTATAAATAATAATTAGTTTGTATAGAATATATAGAATAAGACAACGGTAATATGTTGATACCATATATAATGATAATCACTTCTGTTACATTTGTTGCTATTATCTGATTCAGATGTAGCAACAACCTGTTAAAGGCGTTCTTATCATTATATATGGTATTTTCGTGTATTGGCGCACTGTTGTGAGTATATACCTAAAAAATCGGTAAAAAACATAGTATAAAATTAGAAATTAGTGTACAATATAGTTATAACTATCTAAGGAGGGATACTAAATGAATGTAAAAATAATAACAGACAGCGCCTGTGATTTACCTGATGATATAATTAGTAAATATGATATAGACGTTTTACCATTGATTGTTTATATGAATGATAAAGAATATAAAGATAACGTAGATGTAAAACCTGCAGAACTATTTAAATATATGCGAGAAGGTGGTATGGTCAAAACAGCTCAAGCTACTTATGAAAGTATTGATTCTGTATTTAGGAAATATGTAGATTCTAATAAACCATGTATTTATATAGCTTTCTCTTCCGAATTATCCGGTACATATCAAACAGCTAAGATTGTTGAACAAGATATTAAAGATGAATATCCTGATTTTGATCTAACAGTTATTGATTCAAAAGCTGCTTCACTTGGTTTTGGACTAATAGTATATTTAAGTACTTTGACAGCCGAAAATGGAGCTTCCAAGGAAGAAGTTATCGACAGGATACTTTACTGCAAAAAACATATGGAACATATATTCACAGTTGAGGATCTTGAATACCTATACAGAGGGGGACGTGTTTCTAAAACTGCTGCAGTAATAGGATCTGTTCTTCATATTAAACCTATCCTAGATGTAGAGGATGGTAAACTTATACCTGTTGAAAAAGTTAGAGGTAGAAAAAAATCTATTAACAGAATGATTGATATTGTTGAAGAACGTGGTGACAGACTAGGAGAACAAATTGTTGCTATTAATCATGCTGATGATTTGGAAACAGCTAAGAAAGTAAAAGCTAAATTAGAAGAAAAATTTGGTATTAAGGAATTTGTAATTAGAGATGTTGGTTGTGCCATTGGTGCTCATTCAGGTCCAGGTACTTTGTCTATATTCTTTTTAAATAAATTAAATTAATATAACTTTGATTATATCAACTAGGGGCTTTTGTAATATAAAAGCCCCTAGTAGTTTATTGCAGTTTAACTTCTCCTGCTTTGCTTAAATCATTAATATTGTGTATGAATACAGCATTTGGGGATATTGTATATAAGTATTTATCTACACTTAATATCCTGGTTATGTTTTTATCTGGATAATAAACAGCAAACTCACTTGAATCATCAAACTGAGTCAATCCGCCTTTTAATTCTAAATGATAATCATTAATATTATAGATATACGCACCTTTAAATGTATGTTTGTTATCTTCTACAATCTGGATTGGAAAAGCCATCATATTATTCTCATTTAGATACATTAGAGCTTTATGATTAAATAGTAATTCTGAACTAGTACCAGTTTCTCCTATTAAAGTCTTATCCTTTTCAATTGGATTATTAAAATCAGTTACATCAAATAGAGATATTTTGAAGCCATCAGTTCTAGTTCCATATTTTCCTTCATGAGTTTCTTGCCCAAATCCTAAAACATGGGTATCATCAATCATATGGAGATACTTGCTATAACCTGGTATTTTTAGATATCCCAGTATTTGTGGTTGGGTTACGTCTGATGTATCTATTACGAAAAACGGATCAATCTGTTTAAATGTAACCATATATACATTATCTCCCATAAACCTGGTACTGTATATTTTTTCTCCTTCTGCGATATTTTCCAACTTACCTACGGTATTCATATCATCATCTAATATATACACATTATTTTTTGACTTATTGGTATTCCAACTTGTAGTAGCAATCCTAAAATAATTATTATATTCGTCCATAGAAAATTGATTGAGTATATTTCCATTAACTTTACCCTTGCCCGACTCAGCGATTTTCCCATTTTCAAGCCTAAATTGATAGACTATTGTTTCATGTTCTTTATATAAAGCAGTATATAAATAATTTTGGGACACATATATATTTTGGGTATTTCCTAAATAAGCATTTACATCTGGTATTTCTTCAATATCTTTTAAATCTATTCCTATAGTAACTAAATAATTGGGTTCTATATTCCCTGGAAAATATTTGATTTGATTATAATTGATAGTAATCTTTTCTTTAGTTTTGTTGTCCATGAAGAACGGTAATATATTATCTTCAAAGTCATCTTTTTCTTTATAATTATAGTATCTGTACTCACTTATTGTCTTGGATGTCACCATATAAAAATTATTTCCAATGGTTCTCGCTGAAATATAGTAGCCATCAAAAGTATAATCTTTAATTAATTTTGATGTATCAATATTTTTCAAATCGTATATCTTAACAAAACTTGTTTCTACATTAATATCATGGGTATGACGAAAACCAATAGTCCCTTTTTTATTCTTATCATACATTGGCTTTTTATCTACATAAAAACCGTATTTATTACCAACTACTATTAATTTATTTTCTACCAAGAAAATATCTTCTATATCTTTTTCATCTTCCCCTAGAGTAATCTCACTTATGACTTTTGCTTCTTTAGGGTCAGTGCTTATAATAGATATTTTATTATTATTCGCTATATAGATATATTTACCATCTGTTTTTACACTGTCTCCCTCTTCTACTCCTTGAACTTGATTATTAGTATTGGATTTAAGTTTCTCTGATGATTTACTATCTGTATAAGTTCCGTTATCATAAGTCACTTCAATATTGTTCTTACCATTATATATATCACAATAATCGTACATATTATCTTTTATCAATCTCATTAATTCTTCTTTTGATTTTATAGTAGGTAATGTAAAAGTATCTTTATTGACAGTTGGTTTTATTATTTTTTTTATTAAATTGAAATCAAATTGTGATTGTATTTTATGGATTATGTCAATAGATGGATTAAATATTTCTTTGGTATTGATTTCCTCTTTTCCATATAATGTCATAGACTGGTTATCTTCTGCATATACGTTGTTATTATCAATCAGTAAATAGCTACCTGTTATTATTAAACTTAGTATGCATATAATAAGATTCAAACTCAAAAATTTTTTCATGTTTAACCTCCTCATTTTTAGCCTATATAATTTTTGACGATTATAAAAACCATTTTGTTCCAATATATCATTGTTTTTTATTGTGGTGATAATACAAAATAAAAATATTTTCCTGAAAATATTACTTGTTTTTTATGTATAATACATATATTTTAGGAGAAATTAATATTATGGTTAATACATAAGATGATAAATAGCTAGTATGTATATGATCGTCATTATAAATATTTGTGTATTAACCTTTAGTTTTTTTTCATTGATAACTATATTAATGTAAAATGAGAGGAGTCTTTTTAATGCAATCAGGGAATTATAATTCTAGTATAGGATGTACCGTAAGCGAATGTAAATATCATACTGACAATGATTTCTGTTCACTTGATCACATTAAAGTAGTTAATTCAAGTGTTTCTAATTTGGACAACTTGACTAACTCAGTTAAGACACAAGAAATTACAGATTGCGGTAGTTTTGAATCTAGGTAGTTTTATCAGTTAAGAATTGCAAGGAAAAAGTGGCTGTCTCATATTAAGCCACTTTTTTTAACTACTTATTCAAAATCATCTGGATTCAACTCTTTTGCAAATTCATCATAATCATCTTGTGGATTTGGATAAGGTGTTTCTGAATTATTTAACTTAGAACTGTAATCAGGAATATCAGTATTATAATTATTGTTTTTGTTATTCTCTTCTTTTTTATGCATGATACTACTCCTATTCATAAGCTTCTTTTTATAGTGATTAAATAGTTACATAAATATTTTAACCATTAATTTTTACATTATTACATAAAATGTTTTTGTTAAATTATTGTATATAGTTCAAATACTTATCCCAAAAGAATTAGCTTTTCCATAATATAATATAGGAGGTGATTTATGTGAGTCCTTATATTAAGACAGAAGAGAAAAAACACTACAATGCAGATAAAAATTCTAGTCAACAGCAATATAACCCTTGGAATGTTTTCCCTAATTATGGAAACGATGGTTATTATGAAGGAAACCCTCATAATCAACAACCAAATAATTATGATAATAGTCCACCAAGGCAAGAACCAACTAACTATAATAATTATAACAATCCACCTGAGGAACAAATGCCAAATGATTATGGATATAATCCATGGTCAGTTTTACCAGCAGTTAGACCTTATCCACCTAGAAATGAAAAAAATCGTAATCGCAGAAATCCAAAAAAAGGTGGTAAAAAAGATCCTTCAGTAAAGTATATACCTACTCCAGTTATAAAAGATAACATTGGAAAAGTTATTAACACTTATATTCCTGGCTATGGTAGAGTTAATGTTTATATTAAAGGAATTAATAGAGATGGAATGGTACATTTAGTTATCATTGATCCACAACCAAATGACTATATCTATATTCATAATTCTGATATGGTAGGTATTTACCCACCAACATTATAAAAGTGGTTATGTCCTACTGGATAAAAAACGTGTGCTAAAGCACACGTTTTCGTCGTTTATAAGTATCTAGTTTATTAATTTATTTCTACAAACCTAGATTGAATTTTATTTTGTAACATCCTATATAAAATTAATGTTAATATAATGATTATAACTAAATTGATACAAAAAATTATTGTACTATCAACCAATGATTTTAATAGTAACCATGTTAAACTACCTAATCCTAAAACAATGGCACTTCCTAATAGCATTGTGACTATTACATTCATATTTTGCTTAACAGCCCTTTGGGGATTGCTCCAATTCAATAATGGTCTTTGTATATCAACTATCATCCCTAATAATATTATAGGTATAGAACTGATTAACCCTAAACCACAACCAATAATATAAGTACTTATTTCAACATCTAATATTGTATTCAACCCTACTATTAAAACTATTACTAGAAAAAGTTGAGGTAGCAAAGCACTTAAGCTTCTTCCTATAATCTGCTCTCTAGGTTCTACTGGTATCATCCTGCTTATCCAAAAATATTTCCCTTCTCTAGAAAAAGTAGTAGCTGAGGTAGGATTAAATAAACATGTTAGAATTAAAGTTCCCGCAATAATGAAGTTAGCATAATCTGTTTGAATATAATATAAATCTATTATTGATTGAATTGAGATTGAATTAATCTCTCCTCCAAACACTATTGGTAATATAATTATTATAGGCACAATAATTGCTGCTCCATAACAATTAAACAAATAAATTGGCGTTTTCAATATAGTCATAACATCTATTTTGAATATGGCTAGGTATGGACTATTGCTTTTATTGATTTCCCTGTTGAATTCTTTATCAGTCAATTCTTTTTTCTTAGATTGAACTTCATTACCTCCAATTATTCCATCTAAATAAACTTTGTCTCCTACAACCACAAATAAACCAAAAAATATTATATTGACTATTATAAAAATCAGTAGATTAATCATACTTTTAAAAGTTATAGTAGAGACAAGAGAAGTTCCTAGACATTTCGCTAGAGGATTTATATTACCTAGCATATCTATTAATGCTTCATTATTAGTTAATAACTCCTTATAAAATTCACCTTGTTCTATCAACACTGCATTGTTTTGCAAATATACCTGAATACCTATTGCCAAAAATGTAATTAGGAATAAAAATATTCCTCTCATTAGATTTTTTTTACTGCTGAAATTAGTTACCCTAGCCATTAACATCAGTATAATACTACATAGAGCTAATGGCGCCACTGGTGTAATGAACATTAGAATTATTGCAATAATATAATAGGCTATACCCGCACTTTGATGCATCCCATTAATTATAAACACAGGTGTCATAGCTAAAAATACTATAATATATTCGTATATCAGAAGTAGTAGGAATTTTGATAACAATATATTTCTAGGCTTAATTGGTAATGCCAATAACATCTCTGTCTCTCTTGAAAAATAAAAATATGACATTATATAAGGTATTCCAAATATAAATATTAACAAACTTATTATATTATATAATAAAGCATTAAAATAATAACTTTGATTCATTTGTATAAAAGTTAAACTCATTTTATTTACAAATCTAAAATAACCAATATACATGACTACAAAAGTTGCAACAATAGTAACTGCCAACAGTAACTTCCAAAGGCTTCTGTTGGCTTTAAGATTTTTTATATTCAAACTTTGTAAATTAAATCCACTAATTAAGCTTACTTTGGTTAGTCTTATTATTTCTTTCATTTTTCAGTCAACTCCAAGAATATTTTTTCCAAAGAATTTTCTTCTCCTTCTAGTGCCCTTAATTCTTCCATTGTTCCTTGTGCTATTATTCGCCCTTTGTTGATAATAGCAATTCTATCACATAATTTTTCTGCTACCTCTAAAACATGTGTAGAGAAAAATACTGATTTGCCTTTTTTACACCTGCTTCGCATAACCTCTTTTAAGTTATATGAAGACTTTGGATCCAGCCCGACCATTGGTTCATCTAATATAAAGAGATCAGGTTCGTGTAAAAGTGCACCTATTAAAGCTATCTTCTGTTTCATACCATGAGAATAACTACTGATTACATCATTAACTGCATCCTTCATTGAAAATAGCTCCAAATAATATTCTAATCTTTTTCTTTTTTCTTCTGCATTAACTCCATAAACATCGGCAATAAAGTTCAAATAGCTGATACCTTTTAACTTATCAAATACCTCTGGTTTATCAGGTACATAACTAATGTGTCTCTTAGCTTGTAATACATTTTTTTGATTATCTATGTTATTTATTATAACTTCACCATTTGTTGGTTTTAATAATCCAACAATCATTTTAATTGTAGTAGTTTTTCCTGCACCATTTGGTCCTAAGAACCCAAATATCTCCCCTTTCTTAACTGAAAAATTCAGATTATCAACTGCCTTGATGTTTCCTTTTGAATATGTTTTAGATAGATTTTTTACTTTTAACATCTTATTCTCCTTTCTACAGTTCTAAATTAGCTAAATAATTTATAAGCTTATAACAATCTTTACTATTTTTTATTTCATTTATATAATTAGATAATATTCTAAATGTCTAATTTGATAATAACATGAATTTGCGTTTTTGTAAATAGTAATACTTGTTGCTATATAAAATAGAATTTATTATTATTTTTATATAGCAAAAAAATGTGTTGTGAACACATTTTAATTTAAAAACTCTATTATATTTTTGCAATAAAATCAAATTATAAAATATTAACTATGACCAGAAGGCTTCCTGTAGATAATATAATAAATACTATAGTACCAGTAATTAATGCTTTAACCCCTTTATTTAATATACTTTTAAGGTTAACTGATAGTCCCATTGCTGTCATAGCCATCAAGATGAATATTGAACTTCCTTTAGATAAAATATCCGTAATACTGGTTGGAATTATCCCCAATGAATTAATTATTCCTGCAACAATGAAATATAAAACGTACATTGGAAATTTAGCTTTCTTGTTACTGGTTTTTCCTTTATTAAATGCTATGCTTAAAATAATTGAGACAGGGACAAGCATCAATACTCTTGTCATTTTAACAAACGTTCCAATCTCACCAGCTTCGTTCCCACCTGCAAATGCAGCAGCAATAGCATGAGCAACGCCATGAAGCGATAGACCTGACCAAGCTCCATATTGAATTGGTGATAAGTCCATCTGACTAGCTGCGACCCCTGAATATATCAGCACTCCAATTGCACCTAAAAAACTCACTATGGATACAGAAATAACTGAGTCATCATCATCTGCACCTATACATGGAGCCATTGCAACTACAGCAGATGCACCACATATACATGACCCAACACCTATAAGAGTAGATAATTTCTTGTTAACTTTTAATATTTTCCCTAACACGATAGATAGAAGCAAAGCCACTGGAACATATATCATAACCATTATTAGTATTTTAGGTCCCAATTGTAGTAACGAATGAATATTCAACTTGAATCCGAGTAAAATTATTCCTACCTTGAGTAGTTTTTTTAGCGAATATTTAACACCATCATTAAAAACTTTTTGTGTTCCAATGGTATTGTTGTAAATAATACCTATTATAATTGCTATTGTAAGTGCTTCAAGGTTAATATAGACCTTAAGTAAATCATTTATAAACATGGATACAATAGATATAGCTAGTACAAAAATAATACCCGGTACATACTTTTTAATTGTTTTATTCATAAAATAATCCATCCTTTTTATTCTTTTTCAAAAGTAATTATACCAGTACGCAGTCATAAGTTGAAATTATAATAAATTATATTAGCATAAAATAAATTTATACATGTTATATTCAACCAATATAAGTCCTTCAATCAGGATTTTTACAAAACTCAATAAAATCATTTATAAAACCATATTCAAACTCATTTAGATAGACAAAGTTAAACTCTCTTAAGATCTTGAAGTTCTCAATAGGAATAATTTTAAGTGTATCAGCATTTACTGATGCTTTTATAGCCTCTTTTGAGATAATAGTACACCCCAAATTAGATTCTACCAAAGATATTAATGCTGTTATATTACCTATTTCCATATAAACGTTCATATCTTCCAGACTATATCCACATGCTAACAGTTTATTTTCAAAAACTTTTCTAGTACCTGAACCTTTCTCTCTTAGAATTAATTTGTTTTGTAATACTTCATCTATTGTTATTGATTTTTTAACAGCAAATGGATGTGATTTAGCAACTGCCAATACTAGTTCATCATCTCGAAACTTATCATATTTAACTTTTGATTTATTAAAAGGTCCTTCTATCACACCAAAGTAAATATCACCACTATATAGTCTTTTTATTATTGCTTCTGTATTTTCTACGTATAAAATAATATCAGTGTTTTCGTGTTTCTTTCTATATTTACCAATAATCCTAGGTAGAACATAACCACCTATAGTTAATGTAGCACCTACATAATATTTATTTATGATAGATGATTTATTTATTAGTTCATGTTTAATCATTTTGCTCATTCTATTAACTTCTATTGCATGGTCAAAGAGCAACTTTCCTTCACTAGTTAATTCCATCTGTTTTCCTTTTTTATAGAAAAGTTTTACATCATAATAATCTTCCAAAGCTTTTATGTGCTGTGAAACTCCTGGCTGAGTTATGTTCAAAATATCAGCTGCTTTAGTATAGTTCTTAGTTTTAGCTACAGTTATAAATGTTAATAGTTTAAAATCAATCATGTCATTACCTCTATTCAAAAGTTAATCTTATTCTATCAATAAAACACTAAATTTAAAAGGAGTAATAATAAAAACCTAGGGATATATAAAAAAAACGGATATATCTTTTATAGTATAATCTAAAACAACTAAATAAGACTACTATATGATATATCCACTATTATAATTACTTTATATATCTGTTTATTACTATTTTACTTGCTTTCTTGGGCATATTTAAATATTCTATCTAATGTCTTATCCTCATTTTGTTTCACTTTATCAAAATCCATATGTGGTATATATAGAGTTTCAAGATAATCGTGAGATTTCTTAGCATCGTGGATTGTATTTATTGCAGTCTCCAATAGTTCTTTAAATACTTTATAATCATATTGCAATACATCAAAATACTGATTTAATATCGTATAATCAATGTATCTGTTCATATCTATTATCTGAGAATCAAGAACTTCCAAGTCATGAAAATCATTAGTTGTAATGAACGCTACACCTAATTTTTTGATTACTAAATGCTCAAGTTTATTTTCAGGATCTATCGGGCAATAAAAAGCTTCCACATCTAGCCCTTTTTTTATTGCATCTTCCATAATTAATTGAAGTAATTTTGATGTATTAGTACCTGGTTCTCCAATTATCCTATATACTTTATCATTACAGCCAACAACTGAATCGAGATGATTGACAAATCCTTTTGGCGTTATAGCACTGGCAAATAATTTTCTTACTTTTCCAATATTTTTTGATATATTTATATTTCCTAGTATTTTAGAAATAATTTTTTGTGATTCAATATAAACTCCTGCATTGTTAACTGCGTCTTGGTGTACTAGCTCAATGTCAGTATATAGATTCTTGGCAGCTGCTAAATATCTATAGGCACGTTTGAATAATTTACCTACAGCAGCATTGACTGCTAGTATTTGTTTTTTGTTTTTTACTATGCCTTCTTCATTCCAGAAATCTCCTAGATGAATAATCTCATCTACTGCTCCAGGGTTTTTTGGATCAACTACATGTGGTGATGTTCCATCGATTATTGCAACTTTTATAGCTGGTATAAAAACTCCGTCTAATGAGTCGGGGTCTGATGAACAATGTAGGTATTCTATATCGTAGTTTTTTTCTTCCATCGCTTTACCTATTCTCTTCATATAAGTGGATTTACCTACACCTGGCCCACCTTTTAGACATATAATTCTAGTTGCTTCATCTTGTCTTAAAATATTGTCATAGTATGAAAAAAATCCTTGTGTGGTATTCCCCCCAGGAAACAAATGTCTAATTTTACTTGTTTTCTCCATAAACAAATAACCTCTCTAAATAATTATTTATATATTAATAATATTATTAGAGTGGTTAGAAATATGTGATAAAAATGCTGAATATTAATTTTTATCTGCTGATACTATAACATACTGATATGAATATTAAATCAAATTCCTCACTAGTTGCATCATGAATCATTCTATTAAATACTACTCTTTTAGCCGTAGTTGTATTATATATTCTGATTCAATTATTATTATTCCTTATTATCTTAATACAATCTTCATAACCATAAATTAGACATAATAATATAATATCTTTTGATATATTACATAATATATGATACAATAATAACATATTGAAATTTTCTTAAATACATTATATTTACTAGTGTATTAATTAAACATAACAATGACTCTAGAGTAAAAATTCAGTGATATTATCGCTATGACAAAATTACCAGATTAACCTCTTCTTGTAACAAATATTCAACCATAATCTAATTAATTATAGTAAGTAAAAAAGTATATAGTAGGAAATACAGAGGGGAGATTAGTATGAAAATCGCAATATGTGATGATGTTTACAAAGATAGTGGGAAGCTAGAAGAACTGATTTATAAATACTTCAATTATAATGAACATTTATTTACTTGCGATGTGTATGCATCAGGTGAAGAACTTATTCAAATCTTAGAAGAGGATAATATTTGTTACCAAATTTATTTCTTAGATATAGAAATGTTAGAAGTCAACGGACTCCAAGCTGCTAAATATATCAGATCTAAAGATATGAATGCACTTATTATTTTCACAACCAACCATAGTGATCTAGTCTATCAGGCTTTTGAAGTTAATGCTTTTCATTATTTACGAAAACCTATTGATAAAGATATGGTTGATAAAATCTTAATAAGAGCCAAACGTTTCTTAACTATAAAAGATACCATTTTTCAATTCAAGTCGGGAAAAATATTTTATACATTAAACTATAATCAAATTTTATATTTTGAAAAAGATAAAAGGTTAATTTTCGTTCATACAGATAATGAATATTTTACTTATTACGGAACTTTTAAGGAATTGAATGATAATGTGAATGATATTATTTTTGCCCAGGTACATAAATCTTTTATTATCAATATGGATTTTGTTTTTAAAATCGAAAATAGGGAATTGGTTTTAAAGAATAATAAACGAATATCAATATCTAGAAATTTTTATAGTGAGTTTATGCATAAGTATAGAGAATTCATTCTAGCGAGGTTAAAATGATCATAATAATAATAGAATTTATCATGAGTATTATAAAATTATTTTTGGAATACAAACTTCTGGGCATATATTTCAGAAAAAAAACTTACAAACCACTCATTATATTCACACTTGCGACTTTAGTATTAATTAATACGATAATCAAGCTTACATTTAACAGCAATCCAATCAACGTTTTAGTTACAATATTCTTATCATTAATAATAGTTTTTATATTATATGAGAAAGATAATACATCCAAAAAGATTTATATAATCATACACTATTTTCTTTTCTACTTAATACTGAATATGTTTATATGGCTATCAATACTAACAATATATACCTCAAAAAGATTTTACATCAACGAATACAATTATATGTTATATATCTTACAAATATTATATTACTCTATTTTATTTATTGTTATTAGAATTCTTAATAGTAAATACGTCAACAGACATACACTACAAGGTAATCTTGTAAATTATTTACTTCATTTAATAGTACCAACATTAAGTATTTCATTCATAATAGTATTTTATAATTTCGAACTTACTCATCATGATTTATATTCAGAGATTAATTACATTGTCATTTTTGTATTTCTTGCTATAAACATTGTATGCTTTATCATATTTCATCATATGGAAAGATTATATATCAAGAACAAAGAGTCCGATATTGTTAATCTTAAATTAATGATGAAAGAACAGCACTACATAGAGGTAGAAGAACAGAACGAGAAAATCAGAAAATTCAAACATGATATACATAATCAATTAGTAGTTATTCATAACTACATCCAGAATGAATTCTATAATGATGTCCAAGATATACTCAACTCATTAATCAAAGATGTAGACATAGCTACTTGCTATAACTTCTCACAGAATAGAGTTATCAATACTTTAGTCAATGTAAAATATAATTCAATGAAAAAAGAGTTTATTGTATTTGAATGCAACATTAAAGTTCCTAGTAAAATTAGTATTCTTGATAAAGATTTAATAGCTATCATCAGTAACATTTTGGACAACGCTATTGAAGCAACTATTAAATGCTCCATAAGTAATAGACGAATATCTATAAATATACTCTATTATAACGGTACTTTGGTAATAAATTCTAAAAACACTATTCAAAAAATGGTGGTAAACCTAGAAACGCATAAAAGAAACATATTAGAGCATGGATTAGGACTAAAAAGTCTGTTTGGTTGTGTTAAACAATACAATGGCGTACATCATTGGCAATCTAATAATAGTGAATTTGAAATTAATCTTATATTGTGCGATCAAAAACGACAGCACACTAAAAATAGCTTTCTATGATTATAATTTATCATAGAAAGCTATTTTATACTTGATAATTCATATCATCTTATATTATATAAAACAAATGACATGTATACATATATTACACCTAAATAAAGGCGTTGCCACAGACCAGTATTGCCTAAAAGCATCCCTGCAAACTGCTCTCTTTCTGATGTTATTTGTAATACAAACAATACAAATGCACTAATGAATACAAAATTAGACCCTATAGCTAAACCATTAAGACCATTTGCATATAACTCTTTTTTTAGTAATAGTGGAATGAACATTAGCATGAAAAATGTTATAACTGCCACGTATCCGTGAATCTTAGCAGAAATAGTAATCATCTCTTTTGTATTATTTACTGGGAATATGCCACAAATAACACAGCCAATACCATATAGTCCTAAGATTATTATTGCAGCTTTATATGTTCCTATTGATGAGATGTCTATTATCGAATAAGATACGCTAACAACTATAACCCCAAATATAATTAACCATAAACTATATAATATACCTATTATTCCATTTTCCTTAGTAGCTATAGCACTCATAACAGTTCTTAAATTACTATAATTCTTTAATCGAGAACTTAAGATAAACGGAACTAAAAATTCTCCACAGCATCCAACGATCCACATTATAATTAATATTTTTTTCATTCATTTTCATCCTTCATTTTATTTCAACTCTTAATACGACTATTACAAAGACAAAGAAAATCAATTTTACAGGTGGTAAGTTAAGTACCTAATCTTACTAAACCATTATACTAAAATAGTCCATGTCAATAAAAACAGTTATAAGTCTGTAACATTATTTTCACATTTTCATTCCATAAAATCATTTTATGTCATTTTATTATTACAAATTAGAATGTTCCATATCCCTTCAATAAATCATTTAATGTACATGGATAATCTGATGTCTGAGAATAATCAGCAATATACTTTGGTTTAATGGTTAACTGCATTTTAAGCAACTTTTCTCTATCAAAAAGATCTCCATACTTATTAAGTTTAATTTTGCATTCACAACCTAACAGATTGGATATTTCCTGCTCAGCAGCTTTTTTATCTAAGACTCCTCCATCATCTGGTTCTTCAAAGTTAACGGTTATTCTTTTCTTATTAAAACTAACCATCCAGAATGGTGAAACCTTATCCCCTGTAACTTTTAAAATCGCATCTTGTAATTCCTGCATTAATATTTCTTGGTCTCCAATTTTAATTATATCATATATTCTTCCAAAATGTTCAATAATTTCACTACTTTTTTCACATTCACATTCATTTCCATCTACTATTCTGCCTATATCACCAGTATAGTATCTAATTAGTGGATTACCTTCAAAATTAATATTGGTTATAGTTATTATACCTTTCTCTCCATTTGGTACTGGCTCTAGTGTTTCTTGGTCTAAAATTTCAATGATAAAGTTCTCATCTACTACGTGTAAATGGCCATTTTCACAGGCTGTTGCTACCATTCCACATTCTGTAAGACCATAATTATCGTATACTGGCACTCCCCAAATGTTTTCAATCTGTTTTTTTCTCTCTTTTGTTAGTAACTCTCCAACTGTATAGAAGCCCCTTAATGATTTAAAATCCTCTTTTGGATCATATCCCATTAGTTTTGCTGTTTCAGCTAACATGATTAATTCTAATGGCAAGCATGCCACTGTTGTAATTTTTAATTTTATCATGAGATTAATCACACGTGTATGAGGTGTAACTACACATCTACTATCTATAGGTATCGCTACTCCACCAGCTTTTTTCACTATATCTTGGATAATATGTGCTGGGAATGAAAGTGCGTAAGGAAATCTAATAGCTAATTTATCATTCTCGTTAAATTTTAAGGCAACACTCTCCATCTCGTCGCACCATACTTGATGATCTGAACTTGTCAACCATGTTGATATGCTATTGCCAGTTGTACCAGATGTTTCGTGGTATTGTACAACTTCCTTCATATCAGCTGCTAAATTTCCAATTGGACTATATGCTCTTAATTCCTCTTTCGTTGTAATTTCAAATTTCTTTAATTCGGATATATCGTTTAATTCCTCTATATCAAAGTTATATTTATCCCTGTACATAGGGCTTTTATGTATATTTTTTAGAGTTCTATTTAGATTTTCTAGGCGTTTCTTATTAATTTCTTCAAGTGTTCGCATAATGATTCCTCCTTACTATAATATAGTCTCTGGGAATATCAGAGCTTATTACTTATTTCTCTATGATTGTCTCTGAAATTTTAATGCCTACATGCCTCCCTGGTTCACTACAATGCCCCATAACTTTATCTCCAGGTTTTAAATCTGTGATATTAACAGCTTTACCTTCAGGTGAAAATACTCTCATATGCCAATCATCCTGCATAATAGCTTTTATATCAACATCTTTGTATCTTGTCACTATGAGAATTAAAGGGCGAACTTCTGACTTCACTCTTGCAACATTAACGGTTCTAGAATCACCATTAATATCTACAGCAATCAATTTACTTCCAGCTTCTAAATCTGAAATATATTCAACTATATTGTTAGGACCCCAAACATAAGATGATATAGTACCTGCATTCACTCTAAAAGGACGCGTATTCATATATGGAAGATAATGTACTTCTGAACATATTAATAGTCCTCCACTTGACGTGCAACCCACTAGCATACCTTCTGTTTTACTCATAATACTAGTCGTATCTAGACATGCTCTTTCCCCTAATTCTAAATGCTTAATTTCTACAACTTCGCATTCTACTAAGTCCATTTTCTTCATTTCTTTCTTTATTATTTCATTACTTAGATTTACAATCTCTTCAATATTTTTACTCTTCATAATAACTCCTGCTGATCCAATTTCCATAACTCCCATGGACACAATAGCATCTGAACTTTCATTAACTACCTTCATGACTTTCACCTTGTCATTTTGTAATTTGGCAAGAATTAGTTCTAGTGGAATATTGGTAGTATCTTGAAACTCAATAATTAAGTAATTTACAGGTATCTTAATGTCTGCTGCTTTTTCCATATTTTCTTTATCATTAACAGTGGTATAATAAGCAGTACATTTATTCATATTGATAAGTTGTTCAGCTATATTTAAACTATCCACAATAAAAATATCAATCTTGTCAAATTTCTCGACCTCTTCTATTGAACTTATTCGTATAGCTTTCTTAACTCTATTTGAAACTTTTACTTTTTTTAGTTGATTTTTATTTAAAATAACGGTATTAAAGCCTCGATTGGTTGCATCGGTAATCAAACCAGTTTCCTCAGGACTTAAAACACTACCATCGAACCATAGTTCTTTCTTCATTTCTTCTCATTCCTTTACTTTATATTTAAGCTTATTTGCTATAACTTAGTATTCTTAATTTCTATAAAAACATATTATGACACCTATTTTTCTATATCTTAATTACTGTTAACATCTGCTAATGTTTTTAAATTATAGACCGACATATACTTGTCTTCACAATTATCTATATCTAGCTCAAAGCTATAACTACCTTCACTTTGATCCGTTTCATAATATTTTCCATTTGGATAGACAACCATGCTTTTTCCTACCATTTGCTCATCGGTATGATAATTTGTCCCAGTACTATTACTCATTAATACAAATGCTTGATTTTCCATTGCTCTTGCTCTTGCAGCAACTTGGAAAAATCCTAATGAGTATTCAAATTCATTAGTCTCTTCATTCTTACCATAATACATATTAGGAGATATTATAATATCGATTTCCTTACCTATAAGTTGTTGTGATATTTGGGGAAATAGAATATCAATTCCTACGCATAAAGCTATTTTTCCAAAATCCGTTTCATATACTTTTATTTCATCTTCATTTTTAATAACAAATCTTGTTTCTTGAGCAAAAATGTTATTTCTATTCTGCTGAAATACAAGTTCTCCCTTACGGTCAATTAAAAAGCCTTTACTATATGAGGTTATATAATCTTGTTTTGCCATAATTGAACCAGCAATATATACAGAATACTGCTTTGCCTTTTCTTTAATCTTATCAAGATATTCATTTTCTAAGTCCAAAGGTATGTTCATTGGTCCATAAGCGTATGCTCCAAATATTTCATCAGGTAAAATAATTAAATCCATTGTATGTGGCTCTAATTCATCAATCATAGCACATACCTTATTAACATTAGCTTCTACTACAGCTGACTCAAAAGGATCAGCTTCAATTCCAAACTGAATAAATGAAATTTCTACTTTTTTGTTCATTTTTTCCTTGTATACTAAATATA
>NZ_BTPT01000052.1:0-224 GCF_054408565.1 Vallitalea sediminicola | reverse complement strand
AGTCAGCAACCACCACTTCAAGTGGTGGTTTGATACTAGCCCTATAAGGGCTTTATTACTTGCGCACCTAAAAGGTGGGCATCACAAGCACTGTTACCATCTACCTCTATAAGAGGCTCTTATCTTCTAGTTTCTTCTTTCATAGCCTCTTTTTGTTGTTCTTGGATATACATCTTTATTGCATCTTCAGTGATATTTCCTACCGTTGACACATAATACCCTCT
>NZ_BTPT01000051.1:0-11547 GCF_054408565.1 Vallitalea sediminicola | reverse complement strand
TATAATAATAGCTTGAAAATTTCGAAACGAAATACTAACATCCTTTATTATGACTGTACTAATTATTTCTTTGAAATTGAAGAAGCTGATGGTTTGAAACAATACGGTGTTTCTAAAGAGCATAGACCTAATCCTATTGTTCAAATGGGCTTATTTATGGATGGTGATGGTATTCCCCTTGCTTTTAGCATTAATAACGGTAATACTAATGAACAAGTTACTCTAAAGCCTCTTGAAGAAAAAATCCTTAATGACTTTAAATTATCAAAATTTATTGTTTGTACTGATGCCGGTTTAGCTTCTAATAATAATAGAAAGTTTAATGACCAAGGCGAACGTGCTTTTATTACTACTCAATCTATTAAAAAGTTAAAATCTCATCTTAAAAAATGGGCTCTTGATCCTGAAAATTGGAGATTACCAAATGATGATAGAGTTTATAGCTTATCAAAACTTGATGATATGCTGGATAAAATGAATGAATTGGATAGAAATAGAGTGACTTCAAAAGTGTTTTATAAAGAACGTTGGATTAAAGAAAATGGATTAGAGCAAAAACTTATTGTTACTTTTTCTCTTAAATATAGAGATTATCAAAGAAGTATACGTAATACCCAGATTGAACGTGCTGTTAAAAAAATAGATTCCAATCCTTCTAGAATCAATAAAGCTAATCAAAATAATTATAAAAGATTTATTAAGAAGACTAGTTGTACCAAAAATGGTGAAATAGCTGATAAAAACTTTTATAGTATTGATGATACTGTTATTGCAAAAGAAGAAGTATTTGATGGATTTTACGGTATATGTACTAATCTTGAAGCTGATGCTTCTGCAATAATTAAGATTAATAAAAGAAGGTGGGAGATTGAAGAATGCTTTAGAATCATGAAAACAGAGTTCAAGGCAAGACCCGTTTATTTAAGCAGAGATGATTCTATACAAGCACACTTCACAACTTGTTTTATGGCTCTTGCAATATATAGATTAATAGAAAAGAAACTAGATAATAAATATACATGTAATGAAATAGTATCTGGACTAAAAGAAATGAACTTTTACAATATACCTGGTGAAGGCTACATTCCTACTTATACTAGAACTGATTTCACAGATGATTTACATGAAAAGTTTGGCTTTAGAACTGACTATCAGATAGTTTCTTCAAAAGAAATAAAAAATTTTCTTAAAGATACTAAAAAATAAAAAAGGTACGCACTTTTTACCCCATAACAAAAACCTTGTATCCCTCTATTTATAAGGGCTTACAAGGTTTTATTTTCTTTCAAGTGTCAACCCATGATTTTATCAGAGAAAATTTTCCATATCAATATAAATCCGAATTTTTTTGTTATTTCGGAATAAATATTCTGTTTTTTGTAGGTTGGAAAGTTATTTTCTTGGTATTTGTCTGTTTGGGTAGAATTAGAGGGGTTGTGGGGGTATGGAGTTATGTGAGGGATGATTGAATGTGTTGTAAGAGATTAGTTGTGAAAGTGGTTAGACTCACCCTGTTTTAGGGTTAGGTCATAACCACTTTTAGATGGTTTTAGAATAATGAATTAATTCACATAAAATATTTCAAGAATTAACTAAATATTTTTGTATATTTTTTTTGCATTTGATACTATTATTGTTTATTTTATTCATATTATTTTAGGTATTCTATATTTTAATATTATATTAACATCAGAGAAGATAATAACTTGTTTCATCGCTTCTAGCAAAATCCATTTTGTGAATTCCACATAAAATTTCATACAAAAACTTCCTTTTCTTTGATGTTCCAAATTAAATTGCCTTTTATAAACAAAAGTGTAGCTCTGTTGACATAATGTTTTGCAGTGTATTCTAGTGTTTTTCCATTGTTTATAGTCTATTCATTCTTCATAATCTTAGTTTTGGTGACTTTCTCAATGACATCAGAATTATAAGTACTTATAATTCAGTATTTATCTCATGATATACTTCTGGTAAAGCCTTATTAATCATAGCATCTGAGAACATTAAAGCATTCGAACTAGCTTTAACTCCATGTATATTCCACATAACTGGATATACTAAGATAGGTATTTCTTTCCCATATTTGCTAACTACAATCATTTCCCTGTTATCTGAAACAGAGACTTCTCCATCCATCTCAAGCACCTTTTTAACAGGATTAAAAATCTTCCTTTGCTCTTCTAGAGTAAATGCGCTAGCCATCTTTCCCTGTATCCCCCATTCAAGCAATTGTATGGCTAAGTTCCTGTTCAGCTTACTTTGAATTCTTTGATTCCAGAAGTGATTAATACAGTTATGGCAAGAAGACTCACAATCACAATCATTTAGTATCTCAAGTGTCTTATCAATTACTTCATCTGTTCTGTGCGAAACCTCAGAACTATAGCCTGCACCACTTGATAGACTGTCAAATAGATAAATATCTACAAAAACCTTTTCCCTTGAATATCTAAGTCGATATCCGCTTTTTATTTCGTTGAATTCGACATCTAACACCCTTCCTGCAGCTAAAACCATAGCTTCGGCAAGAGTTAGAGCAGCTGAACTTATCCATAGTTCTTCGGTGTCTGTATTGATTTTATTTCTGTCAAGTTCAAACTCATATACGACCATATCTGTCATGAATTCATGCCCAAGAACAAAGTTATCTACATCATTATGGAAACAGGCTTTGAGAGATTTGGTTGATTTATATGGTTTCTTTACACTCCTATCAAATTCTTCCTCACCAGTAATAGCAGCCCCACAGTCTTTACAAATCAAAAACCCTTTATCTCCCGGACCTTTATTCAGAACAATAAGCGCTTGATCAGCTCTGTCAGCCCTTTTAATATACTTGAAATTCGTATCATTCATATCATCTTTTGATGGTGTGGCTGAATAACAAGGTAGTTCTGCATAAGACATCGTACTTTCAGAGCGTGACTCACTTACACTGGTTGCATTTACAGGTGCAAATCCCCAGGGCTTCAAGAAATTTCTTTTAGAAATCTCATTGTTACCGCAGAACGGGCATTTGTTGTCTTGTGGTAAAGATAAACCAAACCATCCACAAGACTTATTCTTGCATGAAAAGAGATCCTTAGAATACTCTTTATTTTCAAAATATGGTCTTGCGGGCTTATCAAAGTAGCCTTTTCTGAATTTAGAATGAAAGTTGTATATACCTCCTGATTTATACGTTTTTTTATCAACTTTAATCACCCGACCTGGGGCATATTCGCTAATGGCTTGATCGAGTGACCTACTAGGCCTGAACTTGACTTTTTTACCATATCTATCCTCTATGAAAAAGCTTACAACATTCTTGGGGAAGGAGTAGGTAGGCAGTACGCTCTCATCATAAAGCACATCCATTATTGGTCTTATATTCTGTCTCTCATCTTCATAGTCTTCCGGATATTTTTCATACTTGGTCTTTATTTTCTCAAGCAACTGAAGCAGTTCACTTTTACCACTTTCAACATCATATGAAATACCGATTGGTAACAATACCCCCTCTTCTGTAGATGATAAATTACGATTATTAACAAAAACCTTGAATTTCTGTAAATGCAGATTGAAAAATTCTTTTATACTCAACTTATCCATTCCGAGATTCAAACGCTTCAAGTATTCATTAAGCATAACAATATTTACATGACGCTTAATCAGCTTTTTATTGTTCAAATCAATCCATGGTGCCCTTACATCCCCAGATATTATTTCACTCGGATGCAGAAAATAGTGACTATCATGAGGTCCGTTATCTGTGTAGGTAACAATTGTAGATATTGAAGTCCCTCTTCTACCTGCTCTACCTGCTCTTTGCTGATAGTTTTCTCTCATGGGTGGAATATTCCTTAGTCCTACAGCTGTCAACGAGCCAATATCAATCCCTACTTCCATGGTGGTCGTGCAACTTAGAATATCTACTACCGGCTGATTACCAATTTCTACATCTTGGAATCTCATCTCATAGTTCTCAGTCTTTGACCAGGTTTCATCCCTTTGATCAATATGAGATAATTGAGCGGTATGTTCTTCTGTATTTATACTCGCAATCTGTTTTTCACCTTCAGTATACACCGCATCAACTACCGGCTTCCTCCAAAAATCCAATCTACCTAAATCAATTTCATCCATTTCAATGAGATTATCCGATCCACAGTGGGCGCAGCACCCCCATAGGTCGCTATGAAATACGCCAGAACATTTGTTACAATAAATCCATTTCTGATTCTCATTAACAACCAACTTGATGTATGACAAATTCAGATAAGAATTCTCTTCACCTTTTGGAATTGTCGTATAACTCTTCAAACAGTCGTAAATAACATTGATTTTTTTCTCACTATTGCCATATTCTTTTGATTCAATTATTTTTTTGATGTGACGAGGCAGCCCTTTGTCTGGTTTCAAACCATATCTAGGCATCCGTCCAACTCGCACGTTTTCTCTGACCTCTTTACTAATTGTCTCATCCAACGAAAAAGTATCCTTCATTATATGATTTGCCCAAGCAGAAAACAGGAGTTTAAATTCTTCAATATCCATTTCAATACCATTTTCTTCAAGGTTGTCCATTACATCCATCTCACGATCTTCCGAACATGGCATGACATAACCTAATGCCAAATCAGTTAGGGATATGTAGCTGCTACAAAGAAGCTTCAATAGATGCAACTGATACAATTCTGGAACCTCTTTAAATTCATTTTTAATGTCTTCATAATTCAGGCTTCGTTTTCTTCTTTTAGCATACTTAATCCTTTTTCCTATTGTTTCAAGGTTCTTGTTGAAATCTTCGTTATTTCCCCCGTAGAACAACTGTAAGTTATTTGTATAGGCTAAGTGAAGAAAAACAGTGTATAGTTTATCCATCGATGGCTCTCGATGATTCTCCTCGGCCCAAGTCAACAATTTCTTAGCCGCTAACACAATTACTTTTCTCATGGCCTCATCATCAGCTGATTTCGTTAAATCTATAGCAAGACCTGCAGCTCTTTGCCTACTATCAGAAAATAGCAGGACCTTTCTTCCTGCATTTGGTGATTTCTTAAGCTTCTCCTCGTCAAATATCCTTGGAGCCTGAATTTTTAGCTGTTCAGAAACTATATTATAAAAGGATTCATTACCTTTTGTAATAAAGTCCGATGCGTTCATATGTATCTTTTCACACTTTGGACACTTGTTAAAAGTCAGCATACCCGGCTTACCCATGAGCTCCTTATTATTATATGCTACATGTAGAAACCCCTTCTCATTGGCATATGTATCGTCAAAATATAGTTTACCTGTATAGGCATTGAGCCAGCCTACTATTGTTTCATTAGATTTGGCGTATTTGCCATCTTCAGGGATAATATATAGATGTACTTCTTTCATCGACCCATCAAATTTATTCCCCGGTTCATTCCATATATACCTAGCACCATTGACATCGTCATACATAAATGCTTTCAAAAATAAAGCGCCACATCGTCGATCGTTTACTAATTCATATACTTTTCCGGAACAGTGACTACAAACATTACTACTCTTTCCAAGGTGTATCTTACCAACTTTAAGTCCTTCCACATGCAATCCATGAGTACAGTCAGGATTTGAACATACAGAAATGCCCTGTAATCCCCTGAACATCATATGTAAACGCGCCGGAAACAGCACTTGACCTTCATTATTTCTTGCCAATGGGGCTATACTAAGTAGTACTTCAATAGCTTTCTCTGAAATCATATTTGAATCCTTAGGAAAGACTTCTTTAGCTAATTGATTAAAAGCAACAGCGTTCCCTCTACAAAGAGACATAACCTTCAGCATAGGAGTAAATTCCATTAGATGATTGTATAACCAATGTCTTCCTAATTCGTATTTTTCTATATCAATTTTTTTATCGAATTTCTTAGCAAAGGTATTAATACCTTTTAGTTTCGAATCTTCATCCAATGCAAACTCGTCTATCGGCAGACTTGCGAGTTCTACTGCAGACATGTCATATCTTCCAGGAAACACTATCGACTGGCTATAGCCACGGATGATTTCAAAATTTGAATTTTTTCCATTTCCTGCTGAAATATCATTTGCAAATTCTATGACTTCTTTCTCAGATCCTACTGGAACTGACGCGCTCGTCATAATAAACTTTACTTTATCTCTAGATATACCAATCCTAAAAAGAAGTCTTCTAATAAGAAGAGCAACCTCTCCCCCAGCAGCACCTCTGTACATATGTGCTTCATCAATGATGATAATCAGTTTGTTCTCTTCATCGGTATCTAACCAACATTTAGTTTGCTCCCAAATGCTCTTTTCAATCGGGCGAAGCAATGTATATTCTAACATTGAGTAATTTGTAATCAAGATGTCAGGACATGACTGTTGCATCTCTTGTCTTGTCATCAATTCAGCATCTAAATCATTTGTAATATGCTTGCTTTCATACAAAGCTTCTACAAAACCATCAAAATCCTTCTTAGCAGGATACTTGCCGATGTCTTTCAATACTTTTTTTATTGACTCATCTTGAGAGAGTAGATCTCTATTCAGAGTATCCGCCAGTTCGGTATCCTTTCCCTTACTCTTGTCTCCTGAATATGGTGTTCTCCCTGTATACATCCCAAACTGAGGGATTCTTGTGGATTCATCTTCTGTACAATCATAAAAAACCTGACCGAAACCTTCACCCTCATCACCGACACCAATCATCCGTCTTAATCTACTTACCTGATCTGATACCAAAGCGTTCATAGGATAAAGCATCAATGCCCGGATACCTCTTTGCTTCCAAGATTTTTTGTTTGTTGAAGCTTCATTAGTCAAGTTGCTTACCATAGGCCACATAAAACACTCGGTCTTACCTGATCCAGTACCTGTTGTTACAAATAAGTCATGATTTTCATAGAAAGCTTCTAAAGCCTTAATTTGATGTTTATATGGATTCCTAAAGACTCCAAGCTTAGCTTCTACCATTTTACCCAATATCTCTTTTATATTTTGAGGAATATTTGCATTCTGTATACCATCTTCACAGACTTCATACGCCGGATTCGACTCAACGTATGATTCCTGAAAAAGAATACCTTCTTCATTGATGATATCTTCACACGCTTCGTACAATAATCTGCTTTCACCTAAATATTGCGCCTTTACATAATCAATCAGTTTTGTCTTCAGTGCATCATGTGTACTTTTTACACCATATTTTTCCATCTCATTCTCCTACCAATTCAATACATAGATTTTCTAAAACATCATAAATCCATTCCCAAATGGACTCATGAAAAATAAAATTATAACTATCTTGGATGTGTCTCACTGGCCAACCAAACAAATTAAATATCGATAATTCCAGCAATGGCAGATTGCACTCCAGTTTCAGTATTACATACACTTTATTATAATGATAATACGCTTTCGCTTGCTTACAACACTCTGCTTTCAAACCTAGTAGAAATCTATTCACTTCATAAGTTTCTATCAAGTAAGAACTAATTTCGCTTATATAGCAATTATTTTTGCAGAATTTGATGAATCCAAATTGCCCATAATCATTCTTGTAAATTGATATCTTGTTTCGTGGAATTTCAGATGATTCGTTCCAAGCATGTGAGAAGAAAGACTTGTGCAATGGATCAAATATCTTATAATTTAAATTGTCTAACTCAACCCTTTGCCATTGTATATTTTTGATATAGTCATTTAAGACCTCATCAGCCCTATTGACATTCTCTAGAAGAGCTTTAATATCGCTAATTATAGCCTTTTCTTCAGGTTTTCCAATTAATAAAGGGGCTAATCCGGACATTACAACTTTCTTTTCATCACATAAACCTCTTTTCAGATAAAGCCCATTTTTTATTTGAATTACTTCCTCTTCAGGTAGCATTAACTGAGAATTGGAACCTATCGCCTGAATATCACCAAAAGCTTTCAGCCTATTAATAATAATAGAAGAAAACATTTTTTCATCTTTCCCCATAAACCATTTGCTCATTTCAGGGTATTGAGATAGCATGCAATCAAGAAACTCTAACACATACTGTGCCATATGTTTTTGGCTTCGGCCTTTATCGACAATACAACCATCAATGAATTCAATATTAAGCAAAGCTGACCTTATCTTCAACGCACTAGCTGAATAAACAAGTCTTGTTACATAAGATATCTCACTTTCATCATCTAATGGCTGCATCCTCAAATCTTGATTAATTCTATGGATTATGGGATTCTTACTACTCATTTTCTAACTCCAAAGTTTGCTTTATCTTTTGAATATCAACATCTGCAATATCCAATTCAGAAAGAACACCTAACAAAACATCAAGCTCCACATGACTATCAAATATCAGGCTTATGTAAAAGATGACAATGCTGGTAATAGAATCAGATTTACTACTTAGTTTTTGAAGGACTGCAGTAACTTTTGCAATTTCAAGCATGGCTATTTTAGATACACTAAGTACTTTTTTGAAGTCGATTAGTCTTTCCAGTGCCTCTTTTTTATCACTAAGCTCAATGTTCTTCTTAAAAATATCTTTGTTCACCGATGCTTTAATCAGTTCCTCATTCCTTTTAAACGTCATACTGTTGTCAATATTAAGCAATGTCAAATAACCCAGTATGCCACTTGGCAATAATTTTATCATTTCAAGAGATTCAAGAGAAAATACTAGCATCTTGGAATTACTCCTTTTCAACAAAGGATAATATATATTCTCAAATGAATTATCCAGTAATTGCTCTATCAAGATAACTTTTGATTGAGTGCTCTCGATTATTTCTTCGATTCTTTTGACATCATTAAATCCTTGAGGCACGGTTAATACTGCAGCATCTGCAGAACAATATACATTCGAAAGCGCATTTGTTATATCTCGTGAATTATTCCCTACGAGCAATATGCTCTTTTCTAGAATTATGCTTGAGCAAATGTATTTCGCCATATTCAATGACATATCTTCCTCTACACCTGAAATAGCTAGATTGGTCTGAAGGTCATAAATAAAATCCAAAATGTCATCAGTGTAATCTTCTTCCTCATCTCTCAACTGGATATCTTCAATAATGAGATCAATGTGTTGATTTGTTAACTCTTCGGAGATTCCAAGCATTTGAACCGCTGACTTTATTCCCTCAATCAAGTCCCTGGTATTATTCTTTAACTTCCCATTTACATCCTCACTCTTAGCTCGTTCCATTTCCAATTGTTCAGCCTTATTTTTCATGTCTTCAATTGTACTGGTTAATTGATGTATTTCATTTTCAGCTTTTTCCTTTGCCTTTACCTGTTCCTCATGCTCAACGAGCCATTTATCATAAGCTATTTTCTTATATTCATTATCTTTCAAGGCAAGCCTTGCTTGCAGCTCCTGTATTTCAACCTTATGCAACTCTCTTCCAAGTTGTAGTACATCTATAAATTCTTTTGATTCCTCAACCTGCTTATTCAGTTGAGTCATTATTTTTGTATTATCATCTTTCAAATCATTTATTGATTTCCGCAAAACACCATTCTCTTTGTCCTTTGATGACAGTTCTTCCCTGTGGTTCTCCTTGGTATGTTTGCCATCTTCTTTGAGCTTCTTAATATCATCTTCTAAAAGCTGAATTTTTTTGAGGTGCTCTTTCTCATAATAAGCAAGCTTTCTTTCAACTTCAGCTCTATATTTTTTTTCATACTTTCGCTCTAACTCAATAGCTTTTTTCTTTTCCTCCACTTCAACTTGTATGTATGAGATACACTCTTCATCTAGCTCAATGGATATTAGTTTAAAGAATAAGAGTATTCTGTCTATAAAACACGTATTAAGTAGACCATTGACATATTCAATAAAATTATCTGTTTTAGCGCCAGTCATTCTTTTCCTTATACTGACATACTCATCATCTTCCCCATCCATTTGATTCATTATTTCAAGGTCTATTGGCATCAATATACCTTCAATTAAATTTGAAAAGACCTCTTCTAGCAATGTATCATTATGCTTGAATAAACCATTATAATATAATTGATTTATTATTCCTCTTGGTAGCTTGTTAGGTCTGAATCCAGAAATTAAATGCTTGTATTTTTTGGGATAATCTATAAATGGACGTACCAATTTCGGATGCTCTATTAGACCAATCAGAAAAAATAATTCCTCTTTTTTTATAATCTGATTTATACTACCTGAAATAAAGTAATCTTTTACTTTCATCTTTTCTCATCTCCCAATTCACAGTACTTTTGATATAAAAGCCGTTCTACCCCAACTGGTATCATGCCTTTCCTCAAATAGGCTTTTATCACTTGATTCAACTGGATTTCTCTATCCATTATTATCATCAATCTCTTCAGCCAAGGTTTGCAGCCAACAACTGGAGTTCTACTTAAATACATGATGTCTTTCATTGATACGGTTAGAACTTTTTTCTTTATTTCCTCTTTTACTCTTGAAAACTCTACAAGCTTTTGAACTTTCATATAGTGTTTCCAGAATAATGCATCACCGTATCTTATATCCTGTATCTTTTCTATATTATTTTCATTCAACTTATACCTAGAGTGAAATAATCCCTGCCTGAAAAGAAGAATTTCCGATTTGACATTTGATTTAACATTAATCGTTGAGTTCTTTGGTAAAGCATCAAGACACCCACATAGCATATTTCCATAGGAATCACATATAGCCACCTCATTATTACTTCTGATGATATTAGAATGCTTTTTATTTGATAAATAATAAAGCAACGTTGTATTAGATTCGCCAAGGCACATCAATTCATTTTTTTTATTTATTGGTACTCTAAGTAATTTTGATTTGTAATCCAGCATCGTCATTTGATAAGTACTATGCACATAATCTTGATGAATATTGATACTCTCGTTTTGGTCTCCATTACAAATTCTGTATAGAGCATCACCGCTTCTGCCAAAGTAGTTGATCTCATCAGCCCCTTTTACTACAGGAGGCCAAATCAAATCTACTTTTGTCTTTTGGTATACAAGGTTCACTTTGAATTTATCTCTTACAAACATACTTGCTCTTCTAAAATCGTCTTCTGTATTTGCACGAATAACAATTATATATACCTGATACTGATGCGCATTGTCATGTAAATAAAGTGTACCCATCGGAAAATACTCGATAAATCTCTCTCGTACAAATCGCTTACCATAAGATGTCATTAAATAGTATTTTACATTTACTTCAATCTCATCATTTATCCTGACTTTATTCCCCTTGTTACCAATGTAAGTGAACAACATCATGTTATTAATGAAACCTTCGGATTCTGCACCCCAATGTCTGCTATAATCCTTTTCTACTGTACTTGGGGAATATTTTATGTAATAACGCTCAGCAGCAAAGCTGACATTCAAATACGTAGATACATCTTTAGAAAATCGTGATTGATCAATACGATATCTATCCATTTTGTCGCTGAATTTATTTCGTATACATAGGATACTGCCAGAATATTTACTCCCTGTTATCAAATCTACTTTCACACCTGAAAACCTCATAAAAAGGCTATATTTATTGTGTGAAGTATTCCTAATTGTAAATGTCAACATCAAAA
>NZ_BTPT01000050.1:5419-23547 GCF_054408565.1 Vallitalea sediminicola | reverse complement strand
ATTATTATACTAGGAGGTGAAACATGTCAAAAATATCTTCAGATATTATAGGACTAGAAGAACAAGTAGACAGGTTGAAAAGTTCGGCAGACAGGGTAAACAATATATATAATCAATTTAACTCATTAAAGAATAGTATTGACAATGTAATTCGTCAAAGACATAATATTAATTATCAACTAGATACAGCTAGCAAGGGAATAAAATCTTTAGGGGAAAGGATAGATAATTCGGGAATACACATAAATGGTACTATAGACAGTTATCTAGACGCTGAACGAAGATTGGAAAGTCTTGTAGCAGGATTAGAAGTACCCGAGAATGAACAAGATCAATATAATAACATATTTGACGAGCCTGCAAGAGAAGTTTACATAGAAGATTCTACACGCATATTTTCCAAATCAAGCTATATGACTGACAATATACCTTATCATGATATGGTGGATATCATTAAACAAATTGATGAACAGATGCAAATATCCAATAATCAATTAAATGAGTGGTCTAGTGCCAAATACATAGCTGATGCAAATATCAAAGAACTATTTAGAAAGTTAAAAGAATTAGACACAGGTGAAATTACCACAGGAGTAGCAGAAGGTGGTTATGAAGAAACTGGTGTATGGGAGCATTACAAGAAGTATGTTAAAAAGAATGAACTCTTGTACAAAGAAAAAGCAGGAAAAAATATAACCCCTTACGATATCTATGAATTTGCCAGATTATCAGCTATGGCAGACTTGATAGATGTATATGGAGATAGTGTTTATATAACTAAGAATGAACACTTGATCCAATCAAAAATATCAGAAAGTCTAGGAGTCAATGTACAAATACTAGAAAACAATGATATACTATTTACAGATAAAAATGTAGTATGGAAATATGTTGGACAAGATACATATGAAGCCAACCGTAGTTTAGTACATGGCGGTTATGGTGCTAGGAGTGTAGAGGCATTAAAAAAATTGAATGAGTCCCCATCAGCTACAGCTTTTGGTAATGCTTTACAAAATAGGTCATTGGATTTAACCGTAGAAGATTTACAATTTCTATACAGCATGGACCCACATGGAGCCAAAGAATATGTAACAGGTATACCAGGTTATACACAAAAAGAGAAGGAACATAAAAAAGAACTTAGGGAAGAATTATATAAGTTACTTACAGGAGAAGAAATTCAGTATTATAAGCATAAATGGTTTAACTGGGAGAAAACATATAACCCCGAAGGTGATATATGGGGAACTGTAAAAAGCAATGCTGATTTTGCACTGGAAGTTAATGATGGAATACCGGATGATCTACTCAGCGTAGTTAAACCTATTACATATACTGCTGCTGCATTTTATGGTTTGTATAGTTTAGGAGTATTTCTAGAAGGAGTATCCATATATGGATTCAAGATGGCATCAGGTTTAGCTGCTAATGGTATGCTAAAAGAAATGATAGCTGATTATAATAGTACTTTAGGTGCTACTGATGCAGATGAACAGTTCATTATTGAGACTTTGAATTCTATAAATAAGGATGAGGAGTTATTAGAGGGGATGGATAATCCTGACTTTGGAAAAAAATTAGATTATCTTTTTGGTGAAGCTACTGGAAACACACATAATATTGACAGAACAACTGGTATGAAGAATGAATTAGCTAATAAAATGGGAATATATGATACACAAGACAACAGAAGTTTCATAATGGATAAGCTCACAGAATCATATTATGACCCAAATAGTATAGTTAGTGTTGAACCAATGTCATATGTAGCGAAAGAATTACCTGGCAAGCCAGTAGTAAATTGGACTGGTACTACTAGAGAAACGTTTATTATGGGATCTGAAAGAGGAGCTGTTTTTCAAACGTTGTGGGATGGTAACGTACTGAAAAATATTATAGTTAAAGGTGGTAAGGGACCTAAAAGTGTACCACTTGAAAAACTCTTAAAATAAAAGTAAGGAGGGAATAGATGAAAATTATAACTGATAGTATAAGTTTGAATTACTCTAGACTTGAAACGGAAATCGACTTTAACAACTGCGTAAATGAATATGGCATTAAACTAATTTTAGATTTTAATGAACAGTATGTAGACACATATGATGTTATTAAAATAAAAAATGATGAAGAACTTTTAATTGGTCTAAAATATGATAATCATGGTTTAGAACCTAATTTATTAATTACAAACAACAATAACTGTGCGATTTTGACATTTGAAAACGAAGTTGTTGGTATAGGACTAAAGAGTAAGGATATCAAATTTAGGCAGACGATGAATTCATTAGTTTATGATATGACATGTTATTATGAAAGCAATTTAATAGCGATTATTCATGAATTTGGTATCTCTGTTTTAAATGAGAACGGAAAAGTTATATGGAAAATGGGTACACCAGATATAGTCATTGATTTCAAGTTCAATAGTGATAATGTCTGGCTAAAATGTGGTGATGATTATGAAATTGCTTTTAATATTGAAGATGGGGCGGTCTTATAACTCCACCCAGTGCCTACTAAACCAAAACCTTAACTACTACAAGAGGTAACCCTTGTAGTACCTGTACCAAAATTTATGAAATTTCCTGTTGGATTACGGGCTTGAAAAAGTCATCTGAATAGTCTATGGAAAAAACACAGAAAAAAATCTATGAGAAATGCCAGTTACTAACTTGTAATTGGCGCTTCTTTTTCTAAATTATTGATACCAAACCATTATATTAGCAAAGATAATAATTTTTCTGTTGTAAATATCCATAATAATTATCTCGTTATATTTAAAACTGACAACAAAAAATACATAGTATTTAACACTCAATCAGATGAATTATGGGCATATCAAGTAGCATTTAATTACAGTCTTGAACTTGATAATTACTACTACATTAATAAGGAATTAATGGATAATCATATAATAACAGATGAATTAGGAAAAGAATATTTATATAGATTTCTAGAACTTAATAAATACGAAACGGATAATATAGTTATTGGATTCAAGAATGAGATAAAAAAAGTTTGAACTTAATTAGAAGTAGTTCTTAGAGCGATATATATATTGTAGGAGTTACTTCTTTTAACATATTGCATTAAGAAAGGATATTTTAATATCATGAATAGTGTTAGAGTAAAAAAGGTGTTCTTTTTTATAAATATATGTATAGCTTTGGTGCTAATAGTTGGTTATTATAATCAATATTCAAGAGCAAACAAAATACGTATGTTTTCTGAGGTCGCTAATAGTAATACATTGACTGCTGTAGGAATGAATATACGTAATATACATGGGAATCTTGAAAGGAATATTTTCAAAGACAATGCATCTGAAAGCGATATTAATAGAGCTTTACTAGTCATACAAGGGGAAATAAAAGAGATTGAAGTATTATCCAGAAGCTTTGTTCGTTCTGGTGTTGAAAAATATGATAGTGATTCTACTATACTTGGCAGATTAACACCAGGATTATCAAATTACTTTCAAGATATTAATAGAATTGTACGTTATAGTCCAGAAAAAAAAGAGCAATTATTGTTAAATCTTAATGACTTACAAAATAAAATAAAAGAATTAAATGCAAATAGCGAATACTCTACTGAAGAAAGACTACATTTTATCATCACCTATATTCAAGAATATAATGGATGGGAGAATAGGCTTAAAAGCGAAATTTTTAAGATGATGTTTTATTAGGAAAGCTCTTCAATATAATTTGTTGAAAATTGAAATTCTAAGCTAAAAAAACCCTATATGATAACCAGATTAATATTAATTATTCTGTATCATATAGGGCTTTTTATTAGCAAAAATATGTTAAATTATTCTATTACTCTTAATAACATTCTTACTCCCAATATAAGTTGCCATAAAATAAGCACCATACACAATTACTAGAAATATTGCAGCCATTAAAATATTAGCCAGTATATTTACTTTACCATAAGCAACTATAACTTGATTTACTGCTATAAGTCCTACAACCGAATGAACAATAGCCAGTGATAAAGGAAGTAAAAAATAAATTAATATTTGAGTAAATAAAGTATGATTCAACATTTTTTCATCTGTACCTAATTTTTTTAGAAGCTCATATCTTTCTTTGTTATCACTAGACTGTGATAATTGCTGAATAGATAATATTGCAGCACATGTTACTAAAAATACAAATCCTAGATAGATTGCTAGAAAAGCAGAAACGGTCTTACCAGTTATAATTTCTGTATATAGTTCATCTTTAGTAAAATGTAAATATCTTTTTGATGATTTATCAAATTCTGTCATAAAAGATTTTTGTGCATCTGAATCTTTAAAATTAGCATTCAATATAATCTCAGCTTTTTTCATATCCGTAATATATTTATCATTTATAATTATTATAGGTGAGGCATACATATTATCCCTAGTATATAATTGAAGATTGATTATATTTTTATTTGGATAGAATTCATTGTTATTTATAGTAATTGTTTTATTGCTTTCTATTAATGAATTAAAATTATCATTTAAAATATCCCACAGATTAATTATTGCATATTCATTCTCTGATAATGACAATTCTTTATTACCTTGCATTTTGGCACTTCTATTATAATCACTTAAGGAAATAAACTTAATTGGATTCCTTAAAAAGTAAATGGAAGTATCTAATTTTTCATCTATCACAATATCTTTATAATGTAATTTTGGTATGTTGTAAAAAAATATTTGATTAGTTACAGATGTATAATTAGAAAAATGGGTATGCTCTTCTAAAACTTCACTTATGTCGGTTAATACTTCATTCTCATAACCATAATCATAGAAAGAAATATCATAAGGTGTTTTATCGGAAATATCTCTTGAAAGAGCTTTTGACATACTGACACCTGATGAAAGGGTACCAATTGTAAGTAATAGAGTAATACACACAATAGTCATAGATACCACATTAGTATTTATCATACTGGCTATTTGGCGAACTACAAATACATTCAAATTCTTGAGATACACTTTTTTCATCTTTGTAATTATTTTTATCAGTAAGCCAGAGATTGATAGAAAAAACAAAAATGTACCAACTGTACCAAATAACAATGAACCATAGAATCCTGGTGAAAGGTCAGCAATACCATTAGTCAATATTAAATAATAAGAGATAGCTAGAGAAATTAGGGACAATATAAATAAAATAAATGATACAGTCTTATTTCTGATTTTCATTTCTTGATTCTTCTTATTACTATATAATAGATCAAGGAGTTTGCATTTAGATATTGTAAAAGTATTAAATAATGTAACCACAAGAAATATTATTGAGAAAAATAGTACACTCTTAAGTGCGGCAGTAGGGGAGAAAACAAATTTGAAAGAGGTCATATTAACCTCGAACAACTTAGCGGTGAATACAGACATAATCTGTGAACCAAAAATTCCAACTACTAGTCCAATCAATAGACCTATGATTGCTAATACCATTGTTTCTAATATAAGTATTATTGATATTTGATGTTTTTCCATCCCTAGAGTCAAGTATACTCCAAGTTCTTTCTTACGTCTTTTTATAAGAAATCCATTAGCATATACAATTAAAAAACCTAATACTATAGATACAAAAACAGATATATAATTAAGAGTTTCTTTTAAGAATTTCATAGCAGTATGTTCTCTTTGTGTAAATTCCATGATCTCTTTTTGTGCATCAATAGCATTGAACATATAAAACACGCATACACCAAAAACCAAGGTTAGAAAATAGATGCCATAGTCTTTGATGCTTTTTGAAGCATTTTTATAAGAAAGTTTAATATACATCGTTGTTATCACCTCCGAGAAGAGATATAACTTCAATAATTCTGTCAAAAAATTCTTTTCTTGTATCTTTACCCTTTATAAGCTCATTAAATAATTTACCATCTTTAATGAATAGGATTCTATTACAATAGCTTGCTGCAAATGCATCATGTGTGACCATGAGGATAGTTGCTGCAAGGTCATAATTCAATTTATCAAAACTCTCTAACAACATTTTTGAAGATTTGCTATCAAGGGCTCCAGTAGGTTCATCAGCTAAGATCAAAGAAGGATTGGTTACTATAGCTCTGGCACTGGCTACTCTTTGTTTTTCACCACCTGATAATTGATAAGGATATTTACTTAGTATATCAGTGATATTTAACTTATGGGAAATATCGTTTATCATTCCATCAATCTTTTTAGAACCAACTTTTAGAATAGTTAGAGCAATAGCTATATTTTCATATGCTGTAAGTGTATCTAGTAGATTGAAGTCTTGAAATATGAATCCTAGGTTTTCACGTCTGAATCTAGATAATTGCTTTGACCTTAGTGTAGTAATATCTTTATCTTCGATTAATATTTTGCCTGAGGTTACCGTATCAATAGTTGATATACAATTGAGTAATGTAGTTTTACCACTACCAGATGCCCCCATTATTCCGATATATTCACCTTCCTGTACATCAAAGCTTATATTATCTATAGCTCTTGTAACATTACCCTTATTACCATAGTATTTTTCTATATTTTTTACTTGCAAAATTGTTTTCATTAGAAAACCTCCTGATAGATATAAAGTATAGCCAATAATTGATTGCCATACACTATATTTTTGATAAGTAAAATATATCACCTATCTATAATTATTACCTTAGATTACACTTACATGAATCTTACAATTATGTCACAAAACTAAAAAGGAGTCATAAATCTATGACTCGAATAGAATTGTTTTATCTTTGGGGAATATAATTTTAACTGTAGTTCCTATATCAAGCTGAGAGGAGATAGCGAATCCTATACCCATCTTAGTACATAGGTTTTTACATAGATACAATCCTATACCTGTAGATTTTGCATATTTTCTTCCGTTTTCACCTGTGAACCCTTTATCAAATACTCTTTGAATATCTTTTTCGGGTATACCTATTCCATTATCTGATAGTAATAATTCAATGTTATTACTGTTTTCTATTGCAGAGAATGCAATAATAAGGTTGTTCTTTTTGTATTTTATACTATTGGATAATACTTGTCCCAGAATGAAATCAAGCCATTTAGTATCACAAAAGACAATTTTACCTAGATTATTGAACTTCATATCTGTTTTACATCTGATTAGCTGTTTTGCTTGATTTTTAATTAATTTTTTGATCGTTTCTTCTAGATTGATTATACGAATCACATAATCTTTTTCTAGAGCTGTGCTTCTTGCATAATATAGGGCTTGCTCTACAAAATTATTGATTTTACTAATTTCATCGGAAATACTCTTAGTTACCTGATTTTTAGTATTTTCACATATTAGATCAATACAAAAAATAGGAGTCTTTATTTCATGAATCCATGTTTCAATATATTCTTTATATTCATTTTGAGATATTTTATACGTTGCTATTTCGTCATTCATTGACTTCACTGCTTGATAGATGACATCATGTAGTATTATACCTTCTTCAAAATTCGGTTTTTCTATTAATTCATGGATATAATATTTTTTATCAAGGTTCTCTAAAACCTTATCAATCTTACTATAAAAATTTCTTTTGGGTATATATTCTATAAGAAGAATTACTATATCTGTTATAAGAATCAGCATAGCTATAAAAAGAATTACATAAAAATTCACGTGAAATATTGAAAGTAGGAGACTAATGAAAGCAATTAATAATAGGTGAAATATTAGAAACCATATTTTGTTTTTCAAGAAAGTTGTAAGTTTCATATAATATATCCTTGTCCTCTCTTTGTTTCAATAAAATTATTTAATCCAATAGTTTCTAGCTTTTTCCGTAGCCTATTAACATTGACAGTAAGAGTATTATCATCAACAAATTCATCTGACTGCCAGAGTTCATTCATGATATCATCTCGTGATACAATGGTTTCTTTATTTCTTATTAATAGTGAAAGTATTCTTATTTCATTTTTGGTAAGTTCTATTTTATTATTCTGATGACTAGCAGTACTATTGGAAATATTAAGGGACAAATTCTTATGAATCAGAATCTGACTAGTATTATTAATGGTTGTTCTTTTCAAAACGGTAGATATATGTGCAAGTAGAATCTGTGTATTATACGGTTTTGTTATAAAATCATCAGCACCTAGGTTAAGTGCCATCAGTTCATCCATATCAGTGTTTCTACTTGTAACTATGATAATAGGAATATTGGTTTGTTTTCTTATTTCTCTGCATATATGGAATCCATCATAATAAGGTAGATTAATGTCTAAAAGTATCAAATCGGCGTTTGCACTTAATGAGTATTCAATGATATTCTTAAAATCTTCATTATAAACACATTCATACCCATAGGACTCTAATAACTTAGAAAGTTCTTTTTTTAGTTTAATATCATCTTCAATAATTAATATCTTATACATGTAATCTTGCTCCTTATATTTTCTTATATAAAAGTAGTCTACTGATTTAATACTTATAATATGTAATAAATAGCCAATTAATTATATAGTCTAATGTTAATATAATAATTATTTATATTAATGTCAAGTATATCTATTTATAACTAGTATAACAGTAGCAGACTTATATCTAAGTCTGCTACTGTATGATAGATATGCGGAAATGAATTTTATAATATAATATCTCCCCAGCTTATTTTAATCATTCAATTCAGCATATACAATTTCATCATCTTCCATAGTTTTTATACCAAATTTCTCAGTTTTCTTATTTTCTATATCATAGATTAAATAAAAATCTATTACATCATCAGGTTTATCTTTGAAACGTCCGATAAAGTGAACTTTTTTCACATCATCCAAATTGATGATAGATGTAAAACTATTGTCGCTTACTTCTTGAGCAAGTGATGTATCAAAATCATCACAATCTATTTCTTTGTTGAAATAAACTTTTGTATTATCCTGTACTATGGTAATCAAATCTTTTCTCAATTGCTTTACATCATCATTTTCTAATGCCCGGCATCCAGATAATCCAATAGTTAAACCAGTTACAATAATAAAACCAAATATTATCTTTATAAACTTATTCATTGCTAATCACTCCTAGTTATATTATTTTACAAAATATGCAATTGTAGCTATAATCCATAGATGAGCAGGATAAAATACGTAAAAGAAATACTTTGTAAATTTGTTTTTTGGACCTCTTTTGCCATTGTACATATATATAAATGGTATTACAGTTATGAATAACCAATCGCAGTTGAAGAAAAGCATTTTAATAGTTAGAGCTACTGTTTCATAAGGTGTATAAAATAAGATTAACAATATTACAGAAAATACTAAATAACTAATATTTCTAAGACTTGCATTTTTTCTAGTGTAATAAGTTATCAACATGAATGGTATTATAGGTAGGCCACCTTCAGAAATCATAAAACCACCAACAAAGATAGCTATACTTAAAATTACTCTAACACATTTAACTATAGTAGAACTATTCTTGAAGTTATATAATACATTCAACATCAAAACGCCAAATGCAAGGGTAAGGAAAATATTATTATACACAATAATTTCTTTGGAACTGTATAGGTAAGCTAATAGTGTATTACCTAAATACATTACCCCTGCCCACGTAGCTAATCTTAAGTTATATTTTATTTTGCTTCTTGTGTACATAAAACCTTCCACCGCAGTATAAGCAAACCATACTCCCACACATCTAGTTATTATATGAAACATAGAAGCCATATCTCCAGATATTAGGTTTGGAATATGATTAATGTGGTCAAGTACCATAAGAATTGCCATGAACATTTTTATTTGATAGCCATTAAATTTTTTCACATCTATTCTCCTCTTTAGTCTATAATTTTGATACATTATTTATCTATATTAATTGTAATGAATATATCTTTTATGAACCATAGATTTATCTTATATTAACCTTACATTTTTGTAACGTATGTGTTTGATTTTTGCTCATGACGAGCAAGTAGCTGGCGAAATATATACATATACTATTTTGCAAAAGCCAAGTCCGAACAAAATACTTTATCTGACTTACTTGTACGATAATTTATTCAAAGGTAATTAATTAGATAGGCAAGTCCAGAATTTTTTAGTATACTATAAGAGATACATTGACTATTACACATGATGGATACACTAACAATACTAAAAAGAGTGTAGAAAATTATAGTTGATAAGAAGTAATATAGAAATTATTAAGAATACAAAGGAGTCCCTAACCATGAGTAGTTATATAATGTACCTAGTAGCTATTACTTTACTAATTATATCCTATTATAAAGACAAGAAAAAAACAAAAAAGGCTCTAAAAAAAGCCTGGAAATCATTTAATAATATCCTTCCTCAATTTCTAGGAGTAATACTGTTTGTCGGTATATTACTCTCAATATTCGATGCAGAATTCATCTCCAAGATAATAGGAGCTAGGTCAGGCTGGATAGGGGTCATTGCCTCAGCTGTTATCGGAGCAGTAACATTAATCCCAGGATTCGTTGCATTTCCAACCGCTGCAATGTTACTTGAAAGTGGAGCAGGATATATGCAGATAGGTGCATTCATATCAGCACTAATGATGGTAGGCGTAATCACAGCACCCGTTGAGATTAAGTACTTTGGTAAAAAACTTACCATAATAAGAAATGTACTAGCCTTTGTATTTTGCTTTATCGTCGCATATATCATTGGAAAGGTGGTGGCTTGATTATGAAGACTCTAAAAAGATATACCTTTGCACTAATCATCATAGCTACAATAATATTATTATTAATATTTAATAGAGAGATAGGATTAAAAGCCATAAAAATTACAGGCAGTAATCTAAAAGAAATGATTCTCGTCATACCACCTGTATTTGTACTATTAGGATTATTGGATGTATGGATTCCAAAAGAGACCATGATGAAATACATGGGAGATAAATCAGGTATTAAGGGAATAGTTCTATCAATAATACTAGGTTCAGCAGCAGCAGGACCACTGTATGGGGCATTTCCTATAGCAGCTGTATTTATGAAAAAAGGAGTAAAATTCAGTAATGTATTGATATTCATAGGGGCTTGGTCAACCACCAAAATACCAATGTTCTTATTTGAAATGTCCGCTCTAGGAGCAAGATTTGCAGTTACTAGATTGTTGATAGATATCCCAGGAATAATTATAATTGCTTTTATTTTAAATGGATTGATCAGTAAGGAAGAAGTAAAAAGAATATATGAAAATGCTGAATCAATGTAAAAGTTACTTTTGTTTTTTATCTATAGATAGTCTATCTACATCGATTTCTTGAAAATCAGGAGTGGATAGTTGTAATAGGTAAGAGGAATGTCCTTTCAATTCTTTGTTGTCTAGGGTTATTATGGTAAGACCTAATCTATTAGGGATTCCTATAATAACTATTTGATTACTCTTCTTATATACTTCTTGTGGAGTGAAATTAAATAGCAAAATACCTCTACTAGTATTATTAATTGGTTTAACGGGTTGTTTTATAGTTAGATTATGGAAGAAATCAGCTTGTTTATCCATATCAGAGGGTATAGGAAATAGTATATGCATGTTTTCGCATATCTTTGTAGGAACGTAAGCCCATCCTTTCTCATGATTTTCTTTCCATATTGGGTCGTATATAGGTCTTACATATTGAGGGTTTTCGTAGATAATATTAAAAGCTAGACTTTTACCTGTGTTTTTAACTACTTCCAAATCAATAATTTTTTTAATATCAGTATCCAATGGTTTTCTACAATCTTGATTTGTAATCACTAAATTATCTTCTATGGGAATAAAATTAGATAATTCTTTTTTAATAAGTGAATTTTCTTCCTGGAGTTGTGCTAGTGTCATTGTCTTGTTAGAAGATAAAAATGTTCTTTTTACTGTATTTTCTTCGATAATTTTCTTTAGATAATCATATTTTATTGCATTACCATATATAAGGTCAATTTCATAACCTTTTGGAGTAGCTAGTTGGAAAAGAAAGTCTTTTGTATCTACATTATCAGCAAGTAGAGTATCTTGAACTACAGAAATGACTTGAGCACCTTTTCTATTTGGCTTACCTATAAGGATGACTTGATTTTCATATTGTCTAATGTTATCCACATCAAAGTTATAAATGAGAAAATTAATGTTCTTATGAAAATCCACACTTGAGGAGTTGAATGCAAGATCACCAATAAAATCAAAGATACTGCTTGCCCCAGCAGGGTATATAAATATCTTATGGTGAGCATTAGCGACTTTTGATGGAAGGTATAACCAATTTCTGAAATAGAAATCTTTCCAAGTTGAATTATAAGTTGGTCTCATATATTCAGTATCATTATATATAACATTAAAATCAATGTTTTTCCCTTTATTTATAGCATCTGGTAAGGCATATGTTTGGAATGAAGGTACTTCATCATAATATCCTCTATAAGGTTTTTCATATAATACATGCTGTTCTTCTGGAAATATTCTTTCAAGAGCACCTTTCAATCTTTCGTTTTCTCTTTGTAATTCAATGGTATCATTATCCTTAAGAATTAGGGTAACAGGGATAGAATCATTACTATCGACAGTATTGATAATGAACATGCAAGTGAAAAAACAGATTATTATAGTTGATAAAAATAATATTATGTGAGCTTTTTTTATAGATATGATCTTTATTTTTTTCAGTTTAAGTACCTCCAATACTTTAATTAATATATTATAATATAAGCAAGATGTTAGATATTATAATATATTGGAAAAACATACGGCTTAGAAGTAGTAAGGGCTAAATTACTATTTGACTTTACTAGTAGTTTCTATTACAATATAAAAAAAGAAAGAGGTTGTTAAAAATGAGGAATATTCTTAACTAATTGATGAATTTAATATAAAAAGCAAGGATGACATTTTGTTTTATAAATGTTTATTTTGGTATGCTTTTTAAAATCTAAGTTGAGAATATGTGAGTTTATATCCTTTTGATATACTGATTATAGTTATATCTGTACTTAATGTACGGATTTATTTGTCTTATAGAAAAGACCTATTTAATAATAATAAGGCTGTGGATAGTTAATTATTCTATCTATAGTCTTTTTTTGATTCCAAAATTGGAGGTGGTAAAAATGAGAATGGATAAATACACCTATTAATAAACTGAATTATAAGATTAGAAAATTAAAGGAGAGATTAAATTATGCCATATTATAATTACAATAACAAAAGAGTACACTATATTGATGAAGGACAGGGAAGAGCTATTGTATTACTCGCTGGTAATACTGCTTCATCTGTTGTTTACAAAGGAGAGATTGAATATTTTTCTAAGGAGTTTCGAGTTATATGTCCTGATTATATAGGATATGGAAAATCAGAAAGAGTAGAAAAGTTTTCATATGATTTCTGGTGGGTGAATGCGAAGATGACCTGTGAATTAATGAAATCATTAGGAATAGAAGAATGGATAGTAGTCGGTTCTAGTGGTGGAGGCACAATAGCTATCAATATGTCAATTATTGAGCCTAAAAGGACCAAAGGAGTAATAGCTGATAGTATTTCAGATGAATACGTTTCTTCTGAATTAGCAGAAAGAGTATATAATGAAAGAAAAGAAAAATCAAAAGAACAATGCATGTTCTGGGAATATGCTCAAGGGAAAGATTGGGAGCATATAGTTGAATTAGATACTAGAATGATATATGAGGCATCAATAAAAGGGGAAAGTGTTTTTAAAGGTAAGTTAGAAGATGTAAAATGTCCAGTGCTTATTATAGGTAGTTTAGTAGATGAAGCAATACCAAATATTGAAAAGGCAGCAAGTAACATATCATTGAATATAATGACTTCCAAAGTTACATTTTATCCAAAAGGTAATCATCCTTTTATGTGGAGTTGCCCAGATATATTTCGTAAAGAAGTAAGCAACTTTATTAAAGAAATCGGATTTAATAATTGGTAATTAAAAAAATAGGTATATGCTTTCAAATAACTTATACAAAGAAGATAAAAACTAAGTCCAGATATTTAAGTAAATAAAAATAATTATTTAGAATATCCCAATAATAAAAAAGCTATTGGTAATTGCCAATAGCTCGATTTTTTACTCTTATAGAAGTAATTGTGCAAAATATTTTATAAATTATTATAAAAAGTAGGTGTGAAATAAATAATAGTCAAGCCCCAAGATTGGTAGAGAAGTCAGCTAATCAATTTACAATTATTAGATTATACTTAATAAGGCTGCTGTTATAGCATTTTACCTAGTTGCCTAATTATATATTATTCAATTATCTTATAAGTAGATGGGTATTAGAAAGGTATAACTTTGGTTAATTGGTTATATATTTTTTTGATTTCAAAAGCTTTTTTTAGTAATTCTTGATAGTAAAAACATAGAGTTGATGGCATTATATGTAAATCTTTATATTTAAAATAATTATTTATCAAACAAGCACCATCACATATAGGATTTAATTTACAGTCATTACATTTATGAATGCCATCGCTACAGATTACTTTTTTAGGATTGAAATCTTTAAAAATATTGTATCTTGCTTTATTATCAGCTCCAGCATAAATATTACCAATAGTAAACTCTTTTCCAATATCATTATTATCAACTAATTCCTGGCAACTATATAATTTACCGTCAATACCTACACTAGCAGCCATTGTTGCACCTATCCCACATCTCCCAAATCCAGGAAATTGGGTTCCAAGATCTCTATATCTATTATTTTTATTAGCATCTTCTATTAGATTTAACTTACCAAACATCTCCATAAAAGGCATAAAACTAACGGATTTATTTGCTTTTAATAGCTCAATATAGTAGTCTCCAAGTTTGTCTATTTGTACTTTTAATTCTTGTTTTTCTTGTTGGTTCCAATGAGAAAAAACATTTACTATATTATATACGTTTTTAAAACCATGATTAATCGCAAACTTATGATTATCTACAAATTCCGAAGCATTATCATGATCAGTTGTAGAACGAAATGTTACATCGGGGTAGTATTTTAAAATTAATGTAAGTTTTTTGTAGAGTATATCAAAGCTAGAATTTCCGTTTTGAGTTGGACGATTTAAGTCTTGCGTTTTTTTATTACCATCCATACTTAAAAGTAAATCAATGTTATTTTTTTTCATAAATTTTAATTTCTCTTCATCAAGAAGTAATCCATTTGTGGTAATGGAAAGGTCAAAATTATTACCGTATTTATTTCTTATATAACTTGTTAATGGAACGATAATCTCTTTCCATTTTAATAAAGGTTCACCACCAAAAAATGTAATTATAGGATTAGTATTTGTTTTTCTTGCATTATGAGCAACAAATTCTGTCGCATCTAAAGCTATTTTAAAAGGCATATCTTTTGCTTCTTGTTCAACAAAGCAATATTTACAAGCCAAGTTACATCTTTTGGTTAATACTAAAAAAACACTAACTATTTTAGGCAATTTATTTTGATATGAATGTATAGCATAATTTTTTTCGGTACATTGTTGACAATTATTAGATTTAATAATAAAAACCTCCTCTAAGGATACTTAATATTTAAATGCATTTAATAAATAATTGATTATTATTAAAATTTTATTAATTAGTTTATTTATAATCCTCCTCTGATAATATATTAAAATAAAAAGTAAACATAATTAGTACATAAATACATTTATAATATCCTGAATAATTTTCTACAACTATTAAAAAGCAAATTTTTTTAAAAAATGCTCTTACTTTACAATTTTTTATTTATTTTTCTTTATATTGTTATGGGAAAAAATAGGAGGAGATAAAGTTGGAAAAAGAAATAATGAATATCGCTTTAACCCAGGGGCTTTGGGCAGTTATTGCTGTGGCATTAATTTTTTACATATTGAAGGCACAAGAGAAGCGAGATATTAAGCAAGAAGAAAGAGAGAATAATTATCAGAATGTTATAAAAAACTTAAGTACTGAAATCTGTATAATAAAAGATTTAAAGGAAGATGTTGAAACTATTAAAAATTATTTAATTAGAAAGGATGAATTTTAAATGAAAAAATACTTATTCACATCTGAATCAGTAACGGAAGGTCATCCAGATAAAGTATGTGATCAAATATCTGATGGCATATTAGATGCATATTTAGAAAAAGATTCTAATGCGAGAGTTGCTTGTGAAACTGCAATTTCATCAAATTTAGTATTAGTAATGGGTGAAATCACATCTAAACATAAAGTAGATGTTGATAATATAGTTAGAAAAACATTAGCTGAAATTGGTTATATAAATGATGAGTATGGATTTAATTTCAACACGTGTAATATAATAAAATCATTACGAAGTCAGTCAGAAGATATATCTATAGGTGTTGATTACCCATGCGATAAAATAAGTAATGATTTGGGTGCAGGTGACCAAGGTATGATGTTTGGCTATGCCTGTGATGAAACTTTAGAACTAATGCCACTACCTATTTTTTTAGCACATAAATTAACTAAGAGAATTAGCATTGTTAGGAAAACGAATATAATTAATTATCTAAGACCAGATGGAAAAGCGCAGGTAACAGTTGAATATTTAAATGATGTCCCTATTAGAATAGACACAATTATTGTTTCTGTTCAACATAATGATAATATTCCAATTAATAAAATAGAAAAAGATCTGAAAAAATTTGTTATAAATGAAATAATTCCACCACATTTAATAGATAAAAAAACAAGAATTTATATAAATCCTACTGGGAGATTTGTTTTAGGTGGTCCATTTGCAGATTCAGGCTTAACTGGAAGAAAAATAATTGTTGATACATATGGTGGATTTTCTAGACATGGTGGAGGTGCTTTTTCTGGAAAAGATCCAACAAAGGTTGATAGATCAGCAGCATATTTTGCTAGATTCATCGCCAAAAATATAGTAGCAACTAAAATCGCTAAAAGATGTGAAATTGGGTTAGCCTATGCTATAGGGATGATATCTCCTGTTTCTTTAACCGTTAATACTTTTGGAACTAGCAAACTATCAGAAAATACTATAAAAAATATTATTATCAATAATATTGATTTATCTCCCAAAAATATTATAACTATTCTTAATTTAAATCAACCAATATATAAACAAACAGCATGTTATGGTCATTTTGGAAGGAATGATTTAGATTTGCCGTGGGAAAAAATTTATTTATCCAACTTATTTGAAAAATATATTGATAAATAAATTTAATGCTTTTTTTTATTATTATTGACACTATTATACAAATAACCCTTTTTATAATATGAGAATAATAATATTTTAAAGGAGTTATTGTAAAAATGTGTAAAAATTTGCAAAGTACTATAAAAGATATAAAAAATAATAATAAATATGCTATGGAATTACTTTTAGATACATTTAGTCCATTACTAAAGAAATATGCATATAAACTAAATTATGAAGATGCTATATATGAATTAAGTATATTTTTAATTGAAACAGTAATTAATTTTCCTTCAAGAATTATAGAGGACAAGTTTGCAGTTTCCTATATTTGTAAATGTATGTATCATCAATATCTTAAATTATCAATTAAAAATGATAAGATAAGGAAAGAAATACCAACAGAAGATAATATATTATACTCCTATCTATCTTACGATAGTAAAATTGAGAACAAAATAATATTAGAATATGCCATTGAAAAAGCTTTATCATCTAAAGAAAAGCAAATAATTTCACTAAAATATAACTCTGGTTATTCCGATAGTGTTATAGCTGAAAAATTAGGTATATCCCGTCAAACTGTAAATAAATATAAAAATAAAGCTCTTAGAAATTTAAAGAAAGAGTTAACTGATTGTGACATATTTAATAAATAAAAAAAAATAAAATAACTGTAGCATTTTTAATATATTATTTCTTTATAACTATTGTAGTGAAATTACATATAAGAAGTTCTATATGATAAGTACTTCTTATAAGGGATAATTATTTATTTGATTTTATTTTTTATACACAATAGGTTGGATACAAAGTTTAATAAAATGTAAATATATTGTGTTTAAGAAATCTAATTTCTAACTATATAATTATCTCAAATAATATTTTTAGGAGTGATTAATATGTGTAAAATAATGATGGGTTGTACAGCAATGACTATGTGTGGTACGTGTCAATATTTTTGTCAATCTGGTCAAGGTTGTCAGACGTCTTGTGAAAGTAGT
>NZ_BTPT01000050.1:0-5316 GCF_054408565.1 Vallitalea sediminicola | reverse complement strand
CCAGACGTCTTGTGAAAGTAGCTGTCAATCTTCATGCCAGAAAAGTTGTCAGACATCCTGTGAAAGTAGTTGTCAATCACCATTACTAAAGAAAACAAAAACTTATGTTGGAAATGGTAGTAGTAGAATATTACCAGTGTTTAAAGACGTTGCACTAACAATTAACGGGGGGTCAATATCTAATGGTGAAAGTGTAACAGTTAAAGCTATTGAAAATGAAGTTGCTTTTATTACATATAATTTACTAGGTGGTGGCACTAAAGATCGTTATGTACCTTTATCTCATTTGGATACAGAATACTGGGGCTTATATATTAAGAAGATGAAGGAGAAAGGAACTCCTCAATTAAAAAATGGTTGGTATACATATTATAATTGGAGAGCTAGTCAAATTTTTAATGATCCAACTAGTTCAGCAAATTATCATGGTCATCTTGGATTGGATGTAGTAAACATTGTTGCACCTGTATCGAGGGCAGTCTATGGAGGAATAGTTAAGTTTGCAGGAAGATCGACTGTTAGTAATGGTAGTAATAGTGCAAATGGGTATGTTGTGCAGATAGAACATACATATAGCAAAAAAACTTTTTATTCATTTTATGCGCATCTTAGACCAGATTCCATATGTGTGTCTGTAGACCAGAATGTTGTAGCTGGGGAAATAATTGGTCTTATGGGGCATACTACAAACAAAGATAATGGTGGAGGAATGGCTGATCATACCCATGTAGGTATCTATTCAGGCAAAAAAAAAGCTACTGGTCAACAATGGGGTTACTTCCGTGATTCTACTGGTAAAAAGGTTATTTTTGATGAAAAACACGGATATAAAGATGGACATATTAAATTTGATGGTTCTATATTCTATAATGTGCAACTTTGGGATAAAATTCTAAAAGTGTTACAGAATTAACTAAAGACTTAAAGGTATTTGACTTTACTCAAACTGTACAATAAAGGAAAAGACTTTTTGGTCTTTTCCTTTAATAACACATGATTATTATATATATGTTTGAAATTAATAATTATATTTATTCGGTTGATTATTACAATTAAAATCTGATACATCACATTCCCCAGTAAAGTTGATTTTTAAATGTTTAGTTGAAGTATTATAGGAGAATAATATTTCATAGCTATTATTAGACCATGAAAAATGTGTGCCTAGGAATTCAAAAATAATCGAATTTGTTTTATTGTCTAAGATTTTAACAAGGCAATGATGCCCATCAGTATTTAAAGCATTATAGTTATAAATTGTTCCATATCTATTATCGTATGATGAAGGTCCTAATGCATAAGTGTCATCATATAGCAGTTCCAGCATATCAGTTTCTAGATTGAATTTGAAGATTTTATTTTTGGTTTTATTTCTATTATCTAAAAAGATTTCATAGTAAGTATCAAAATAGATTTGATTTTTTTCATCCCACAAGATTCTATGTTCATTTTGATAATCAGTTAAATGTGATTCTTTTGAAATTGTCCTAATATCATTATTATAAATATCAAATAAATAAATTTTATCATTAGTTAAATATGCAATGTGAGTTCTACAATTATTTATAGTATAATCGAGCAATTGATTAGGGACAAGTTGGTTACAAAGCGAAGTAAATTCATTGAATGTTTGTGTGGGTATTTTATATAGATATAAACCATCAACTAATATATTAGTTTCGTTAATCCATATGGCTGAATCCTTAATATCGTCACTTAATGTACTATCTTGAGAATATTCATTTATATAAAAGGGTTCAGTAGAATCACCTATATATAGTTTTTTTATATAGCATACCATTTGAATATAATAAATATCGCATCGGATATAAGTAGTATATTTAGGTGAATAATATTTGTAGGATTTAATGAGATTGTCAGCTATACATGTATAATCAATTGTTTTTGAAGGATTATCAATCTGCTTTATATAATTAGAAAAATTATCATCAATATTATCATCTTTCTGTATAGATTCTTTTATTGATTTAATAGAAGAATCATTTGAAGAAAAATTAGTATATTCTTGCTCTATAACATTTGTGTTTTTAGTTATGTCAGTTTTGTTAATGGCTGTGGTATTTATTGGAGAAGGAGGATTAAATTGGGCACATCCATTAACAACAAATATTAATATTAAATTTACTATAATAAAATAAATTAATCTGTGATTTTTCATAGTAGCTACACCCTTTCAATTATATTAATTATTTATATAGGTTATATTATTATATATAATCAATAATAAAACAATAGTAAAGATGTTTTGTTCAAAAATAACAACATCCTAATAACTTTACCTATAAATTTAAATTTTGGTAATATAACTCAGCATTCTTTTGTTAGATATTTTAACTCTCACTAAAGCTTAGATAATATTATACAATATTTTTATGTAATTGTGAATAAGAAAATAAAAAATTATTTTATACAATTTTAATTTAAGATATTTAAAATGTGTTTTTATACTATTATAAGCAGCTAAAAACTGTATAATATGAAAAGTTATAATAATTTAATAAATTTACCATTAGCACTATAAATATTATTTTTATTTATAATCTATTCTAACTAAATTCAAATGTTGCTCAATTTTTAAAAATATAATATCTCTACTGCTATATAGAGGTTAGTTAAGTAATATAAAGATAATATTTAAGTAATAGATATTTAAAATAAAATGTTATGTTTTTTAATAGTTTTATGATATTATTTTTATCAGGAGTTGTAAATTATGGTAATGAATATTACAAATGATGAGGAGAAATATTATGAAGCGATTAAATTGGAAATTAATTATTCTTTTAACAGTTGTTATGAGTATAGTTTTGACAGGTTGTAAAAGTAAAACTGATATAACTCAGGTAACAGGAGTTGATGGTGATGAAAAAGTTGCTACTGATGATGATTCATCAAAAGGAAATACCAGCAAATCAACTGATGATAATAAGAATTCAAATGCAAATCTAGATGAAGAAAGCAAGGGAAATGATAATGAAACGCTAGAAGAAAATGACCAATCTATTGTAAATGACAAGTATAGTAAATATCTATTATTTATTAATGAAGAAGATGATAATACTTTATATTCATTTAATAAAGAGACCCAGGAATGTAAACAGGTATTTGAAAATAAAGTAGATTATTCCAATAGGTTGATGAAACTGCAAAAAAAGAATTACTTCATATCTAATAACAAAATGTACGCATTAGATGGAGATTCATTAAAAACATCATTAGTAAAATACATGGAATATCCAGTACAATATGCAGGTGACAAGATACTATATTGTAAAGACGATAATGTGTATATTCAAAACATTGCTGATGATGATAGTGAAAAACTATTATTAAAAAACATGCGAAATCTATATGCACTCTATGAAGACAATATCATCTATATTCAGGTTGATGATGTGGAAAAGTATTATCTTAGGTATATATATAAATACAATATAGAAACTGAAGAATTAGATGAAATACATCAATTCTCCTTACATGATAGCAATTATAATGATGGAATACGAATAACTAACAGTAAGGATTTGTACTTACAACAAGATTCTGAGATTAAAAAATATGATTATGAATCTGATACAATAATTGAATTAGAAGAAGAAAATGATGATAAGATTTATGGGAAAGTAGCTGATTTACAATCTAAAGAATCTATAAAAGGAATAGTACTTGATGAGTACATATATTTATTAACTAGTAAAGGTGATATATTAAAACTAGATAAAAACTCAACAGATATGCTTGATATTCTATATTGGAATAATAAGAAGGCAAATAAAAGATATGATCAAGAAAAACTAATCAAGCTTGAAGATGATAAGATGTATTATGAAAATTACTTGATGGATTATAATTCTGCAAAGGAAAAAGACATAGATAAAATTAACATAATAAATCATTATTATATTGGTTATGAAGAGCACTTAGCTAAATATAGTAAACCATATATGATTAAGGATAATAAAACTTACTTAGAATCAGATATCAATAAGATTAAAGAGAATATAAAGGAAGAATACCAAGAGTTTACATTTTCTTCAGATATATTGGCTTATACAAGAAAAAAGGATAATCATTTAGTTATTATTGATAGAAAAACAGGGGATAAATTATGTACTACAGATTTTCCAGTAATCAATATAAAAGCTTATGCTGAAGAAGTATATTATAATAGATACGATAATCAATTTGGTTTTTATTATTACTCTAAGGGTGAACATGAATTAATTGATAAGAATATAGTTTTAGATTATGCTGTTACAAAGGGAAATATTTATTATAGTACTCAATATCCCATAAAATTCTATAGTAAGAATAGATCTACTGATGAAATAACATGCACAGACGATAATGTAAAATTAATGATGAGTGAATCAGATACATTGTATTTTGTTGAAGGAGATCTATTGTATAAAATACAAGATAATAAAAAGAATAAAGAGTTAATCAGTGTTATACCAAATGGAGGAATGATATCCTATCTATTCCTTCATAATAATCATATTTATTCTGGAGATAGTAGTAGTATATGTACTAGAATATTTGAACTTGATAAAGAATTTAATAAACCTGATAAGATAATATACGAAGGTAAAAAAACTCTTATATATGTGGTAGAGGATTCACTATATGTATATGATAAGATTAATAAAATAATTAAGGGTAATGTGGACTTCTTTTATCCATCAGATAGTACTGTAGCATTTACTGAGGATGCTGTTTATATAAGCAATGATGATAGTATTATTTATAAAATAATATTGAAAACACTAGAAGTGAAAGAGTTCTATAAATCAAAATTTGGTCTAGGTGGAGAGGGAGATTCATTAGATATGTATCTAGTGAATGATAGATATTGTGTAATAGGTAATAATAATGAAGTTGCATCTCATGAAGGTATGACTATCATTGACACAGTCAACATAATAAATAGAAAGAATGTTGAATCAGGAGAATTGATATATGCATTGAGTAATAAGGCATATTACATGGATGAAGATAATAGCTTGAAAGCTATTGATTTAACTAATGAATTGAATATTACCCCTAAAACTATAATAGGTTCTGTTTCAGGATATACAACTACTAATAATAACAATATCATTTTTGAAAACAGGAACGAATTGATTATGGTGGATAATAAAGATGATGATACAACAGTTATATGTAATGATTTTAGTTATTTTATAGGAACAAAAAAGGATGAGATATATTACAATAACATTAATGGAGAGCTAGTTAGAATAAATCTCTCGTCATTGAAAAAAGATGTAATAGGGCAATGTCATTAAGTTAAGG
>NZ_BTPT01000049.1:0-39734 GCF_054408565.1 Vallitalea sediminicola | reverse complement strand
TGTGGTATTCATTAATACAAAAAAGGCACAAACCATCAAAATGGTTTATGCCTGTTATTTACAGTAACACACCAATAACTTTAAAGTTATTATTTCTTATATTGTATCATTTAAGTAGAATAATGTCAATAACTATACAAAATTATGTTATCTTATATTCAAATATTTTTATGTCAATCCTAGATTATGCTTTTACTACACTTTTCAACTCTTCTGCTTTGTCTGTTTTTTCCCATGGAAGATCTATATCTGTTCTTCCAAAGTGACCATATGCAGCGGTTTGTTTGTATATTGGTCTTCTTAGATCAAGATCACGAATGATTGCCGCTGGTCTTAAATCAAAGTGTTCATTGATTAAGTCAGTTATCTCATCATCAGATATTTTACCTGTATTATATGTATTCACTAAAACAGATACTGGTTTGGCAACACCAATAGCATATGCTAATACAACTTCACATTTAGAAGCTATACCTGCTGCAACAATATTCTTAGCAACATATCTAGCTGCATAAGCTGCTGAACGGTCAACTTTTGTTGGATCTTTTCCTGAGAAAGCTCCTCCACCATGACTAGCGTATCCACCATAAGTATCAACAATGATTTTTCTACCTGTAAGTCCAGAATCACCTTGTGGTCCACCAATTACGAATCTACCTGTTGGATTAATAAGGTATTTAGTATTATCATCCAATAATTCTTCTGGAATAACTGGTTTAATAACATGTTCTATTATATCTTTCTTAATTGTTTCAAGCTGTACATCGCAGTCATGTTGAGTAGATACAACTACTGTATCAACTCTAACTGGTTTATCATCAATATATTCTACAGTTACTTGAGCTTTACCATCAGGTCTAAGATATTTTAATGTCTTGTTCTTTCTAACTTCTGTCAATCTTCTTGTTAGACGATGAGCTAGAGAAATAGGCATTGGCATTAATTCTTCTGTTTCATTACAAGCAAAACCAAACATCATTCCTTGGTCACCTGCACCAGTAGCCTCTAATTCTTCTTCTGTCATTTTTCCTTCTTTTGATTCTAGAGCCTCGTCAACTCCCATAGCAATATCTGTGGATTGTTCATCTATAGAAGTAAGTACGGAACAAGTGTCACAGTCAAAACCATATTTTGCTCTGTCATAACCGATTCCTCTAATTGTTTCTCTAACCAACTTAGGAATATCAATATAACAGTTAGTAGTTATTTCTCCCATTACAAGTACTAAACCTGTAGTCACCGCTGTTTCACAAGCAACTCTTGCGTTAGGGTCTTTTGCTAAAATAGAATCTAAAACAGTATCAGATATCTGATCACACATCTTATCTGGATGTCCTTCTGTTACAGATTCAGAAGTAAATAATTTTCTCATAATTTTTCTCCTTTCGTTTATTCACAATACTTTTATATTGCCGCAAGCTTAATAATCTAGTCTACGATACTAGAATTTTTATACCATATGATATGATAATCATAAATATTCCTGCTGTTGCTGACCCTAAGATAACAGATATCAATGATTTTTTGAAATCTAATCCTAACAATGATGCAATTGTGGAACCAGTCCATACTCCTGTACCGGGTAAAGGTATTGCAACAAATAGAAAAATACTCAAATACTTATAATTATCTTTCACTTTTTTACTTTTTTCTAATGCTCTGTCTTCATACCAACAAGCTAATTTACTAAGAAATTTCACTTTTTTTAATAGCTCTAATACATGTGGTATTAAGAATAGTATGAATGGAGCTGGGATAATAGCTCCAAGTAATGTCCAAAAATATGCTTGACCTATTCCATATTCACTTAATGCCGCTAAAGGAACCGCTCCTCTTTGTTCTATAAGAGGAGTTGCTGAAACAATCATTAGTTCAAGAATGGATAAAGGTAATTTAAATGGTACCATATATAACCTCCTGATTATTGTTTATACTCCTAATTATAAAATTTTAAAAACGTTACTTTTTCATATTCTTAAAAAGTAGAACTTTCCTATAAGATAAAAAAGGGCTAAGTATGATACTTAGATACTTATTAAGTGTAATTAAAACTTATATAATTATATTATTACCAAATTTTACTAATAATACCTTTTATGATAGAACTATTAGTCTAGAGCCCTATTCATAGGTTAATTAAAAGCAAGAAAGATTACTTTCCTATAGATAAAATAAAACCTTCTTGATGTCAAGAAGGTTTATAACTATATTAAGCCTCATCGACGTTAGCAGAACCACCTTACTTGGAAGCAGGCTGGCGTAGGGTCACTGAGCTAACTCTCTACCCTAACTCTTGATAAGTATCAATTATTTTATTCAGTTTTTAGTATAAAAATTCTACGTCTATCTTAGCATATAAAAAATTTAAATGCAATAATATTTTATCAAATTATTGTAGAAAATTATGAATGAAAGTTCTTATCTTGTAAAATATTTTACTAATGATATTTGTTTTATACTTAACTACTATGCTATGAGCTACCTTACGTTCTTCTTTGTTTGACGGACTGTTGACTACCTTGTTTTCATATACCATAGTACTTGATGCTCCACCATCTAGATATACAGCATTAACGCAGCCTTCTTTTAGCATTATATCTCCACAATTTTTGCCTGTAACACCATAACTATAATCAGGTTGTCTACCATCAATAACTTTTATGATTAATCTATTGTCCTTAGTTATACCTAGTATTGTTCTTGGATTAGGTATTCTAGTATTACCCATGAGAGGTTCATATTCTTTTGCAATATTAACTGAATCTTTTACTAACCATCCTCCTGATTGAAAAGCCTCTTCAACAGGTCCAATACTTGGAGTATAGGTAGTCTCTATCACAACGGTTTCATTTATTTCCATCAAATCGTACTTATCACTATCTTCAGTTACTCTACTAAGAACATAGCCATTACTAGGAATATCTACAGGTTCATTAGTAATTAATTTTTCAACTACTTTATTATTATCTATAACATAATTTATACTTTTTCTAGTTATACGTGTTGAGTTACCATAGATACTGGAATATAATACCCATGTTTCATCATCAGCTGCATCGTTCATTGTCTTTATAACTATGCTATTATTATTATCTTTCATATTAATTCTTATCTCTGTTTTAATATCACCAATAAATGTCTCACCTGATTGTAAAAAAGCTACAATCGGTGTATAATCATTAGCTTTGGTTATTATTTTCTTATCTTTCACCAATAGACCAATATGATGTCCATACATTGTATAGAACATACCATTGACACCCGCTACAGCCTCATTATCCTTAACCATTACACTCGTTTTTTCAAACCCATATATTTTACTAAAAGATAATACATTGTTTATTGTTACACCAGGATCATTTAAATCAACTTCAAGAGTATGAACTTGCTGAGTTTTATTATTTATAGTTATATTTTCATTATTATAAACCACAGGTACATTATAAGAAGATAGACTTAATATTAGATTTATCACTATAATGAATCTTATTATACCCATTCAATCACCTTTTTAATGAAATTGGAAAAAAGGGGCTGTCTCAAAATACATTTTACGCCTACATTAAAAACTTATAGCCATAAATAATGTGTTATGAAACAGCCTCTCAGTTTTACTTTAATGATTTAGATAATTGCTTATACATCATATCAGAAATTCCAATTCCCTTTCCTTCAGAAATTTCTTTTGAATACTCATCATATAACATATCCTCAAAAAGTTTTTCACCTTGAGATTTTGGCATCAGACCACCACTATGAACTGTACTTCTCATTTCTTTAAACAATTGATTTACAAAATATTGTTCGAATTCTTTACAAGCTTCTTTTAATTGTTTGTCATCTTCTTTTTCTACAGCTTCATTCAATGTAGCCTCAAAAGATTTAGTTTCAATCTTTTCTTTTTTTTGCAATAACATATTATTATAAGTATTACCATTAATACTTGATATATCCATAAGTTTTTATCCTTTCACTCTATCTCTTGAGATTATTAGCTTGAGATAGCATATCATCGGAAGTCTGTATTGCTTTTGAACTAACTTCATATGCTCTTTGGGCAACTATCAGATTAACCATTTCTTCAACAACTTGAACATTAGAACCTTCTAATGAACCCTGTACAATCTGACTCTTCGCTATATCTTCGTCTTCGTTCTCTAAAATAGGCTCTCCCGAAGATGTTGTGGCTCTTAATAAGTTGTTTCCCAAAGCTTCGAGTCCATTAACGTTTCTAAACTGAACCACTTTTATCTTAGTATCCATAGCAACTACTTCATTGTCATTAGTTACATAACTAAATGAACCATTAGAATTAATATTAATCTTTTTAATATCAATATTAGAATCAAAATAAATAGGTTCATCATTAATATCTTGTACTTGATATCCTTCAGATGTTATAAGCATCTGTCTGTCATCAACTAATGCAATTTTGAAACTCCCATCTTTGGTATATACTTGTTCTCCGGATTGATCTTTTACTGCGAAAAAACCATCTCCTGTAATTGCTAGGTCCAATGGATTATCAGTTTTTTGAATTGTACCTATAGTATAACTTCTAACTGTACCAACAGGTTTAACACCATGTCCCACTTGTAAATTCACTGGTTTACCGTTACCTTGTCCATCATTACCAGCTTTTGCCATTGATTCGTATAATAGTGATTTGAATTCAAGTCTTTCTTTTTTATATCCTGTGGTATTAACATTAGCAAGATTATTAGATATAGTATCAACATTCATCTGTTGAGTCTTCATACCAGATGCTGCTGTATACAGTGATCGCATCATACTACATTCATTCCTTTCGAATTGCTAAACTATCTTTAAATACTCTTCCCCACTCTACAATCTTCCTACTTCATTTACTGCTTTCTTTAAAGTCTCATCTTGAGTCTGTATTACTTTTTGATTAGCTTCATAAGTTCGCATTACACTAATCATATCGACCATTTCTCTCACAGTATTAACATTAGAACTTTCCAAATATCCTTGTAGTATCTTTCCACCAAAGGAATTTTCTTTCGTTTCTTCTGTTTTATTATAGAGGTTATCCCCTACTTTTCTAAGGGATTCAGGGTTTTCAAAGTCTGTTAATAATAACTTATCTATTTCTTTGTCATCATCAAAAATAGTACCATTTTCCGATATTCTAACATTACTACTACCACTAGGTAAGACTATCTTACCATTTTGTCCTAAAACATAATTTCCCTCTTTGGTCATAAGTGTTCCATCCATAGCTATGGTAAAAGAACCATCCCTAGTATATTTTGTTTGTAGATTCCCTTCAGCATCTTCTATACCAACGCTTAACATACCTGTTCCTAATATAGCAACATTGTAAGGATCGTTAGTTGGCGTAGCTCCGCCTTGTGAATTATCTGTATAGACTTGTCCTACCCTACATCCAAGGGTCATTTTACCAATAGTTTGATTTCCTGGTACACTTGAATCATTAACTTTTTTTGTTAATACACTATCAAAGGATTCAATGATAACACCATCTTTTTTGAATCCAGTTGTATTTACATTTGCCAGATTATTAGATATAATATCCATTTTTTCCTGTTGTGCTATCATTCCATTTGAAGCAGTATATAAACCTCTTACCATGATTTCACCTAACCTTTAGAATTTCTGATTTGCTTGATATTCTACATATTGTCCTGTTCCAATAGCTACACAAGTAATTGCATCATCTGCTGTGATTACATTAATACCTGTCTTGTTTTCTATTAATTGGTCAAGTCCTTGCAATAAACTACCGCCTCCAGTTAAAACGATACCTCTGTCAGATATGTCAGCTGATAATTCTGGTGGTGTTTTTTCAAGTACACTGTGAACAGCTTCTACTATATTAGAAGTAGCTTCTTTTAGTGCTTCTTCTGTTTCTACTGATGAAACAGTAATAGTTTTTGGTAGACCTGTTATAAGATTTCTTCCTCTTACATCCATAGTTAAGACTTCTGGTCTTTTGTAGGCTGTTCCAATTTTGACTTTAATTTCTTCTGCTGTCCTCTCACCAATTAATAGATTATGTTTCTTTCTCATATATCTTACTATAGCTTCATCAAAATTATCTCCAGCAACTTTAATGGAAGTGCTGACAACAGTACCTCCCAATGAAATGACAGCTATGTCAGATGTTCCTCCACCTATATCTACAACCATACTTCCACAAGCTTTACTTATATCAATTCCTGCTCCAATGGCAGCCGCTATGGGTTCTTCAATAATCTCAACTTTTCTTGCTCCAGCTTGATACGTAGCATCTTCAACAGCTCTTTTTTCAACTTCAGTTACACCACTAGGTACACAAACTGTAATTCTTGGTTTTCTAATTCTTTTACCTATAGATTTTGAAATAAAATATTTAATCATCTTTTCTGTTACTGTATAATCTGAAATGACACCTTGTCTAAGAGGTCTTATTGCCACAATGTTACCTGGTGTTCTACCAAGCATCCTCCTAGCTTCACTACCTACTGCTAATATTTTATTAGTATCTCTATCTATTGCAACAACTGATGGCTCTCTTAATACAACACCCTTACCCTTAATATATACGAGTACATTTGCAGTTCCTAAATCAATTCCAATATCTGTTCCAAACATTTGTCAATCCCCTTCCGTAGTTTAATTATTTATATTTTTTTAGATTTTTATACTTAAATTTATATTATTCAAGAATTATTTCATATTTTTTATGTCATCAATCAAGTATGAATTCAAACCGTTATAAACTAGTATTTCCATATCTATTATTATATACAAATACTGCAAATTTTCAAAGGGGAAATTTATTAAATTTTTATTAATATCGGCTTTTTTTGTACATCTTATTAGGTTTCCACAAGAAATATTAAAAATAGCACGTATTTTATTCAAAAAAATATCACAAAGTTTTATATTACAGCAACAAAAAAACCGAGGAATCTCGGTTTTAATAAAGTGTAGGTCTTGTATTTGTATGAGTCATATTAACATATTTCGCCCTTGTAGCTAAACCACCTCTAATATGTCTTTCAGATTTATTAATGTCAAGGACCTTTCTAGCTTCTAAAGCTAACCCTGGATTTATCTTACTAAGTCTTTCTGTTACATCCTTATGTACCGTCGACTTGCTAATACCAAATTTTTTGGCAGTTTGTCTAACAGTAGCATTTGAAGTAATAATATAATTCGCCACCTCAATAGCCCTTTCCTCTATATATTGCTTCAAAACGAAATCCCCCTCGAATCATTACTTAGTTAAATATATGGGATTTAGTTTGAAAATATACATGTTTTTTTGCTATTAATTCGATTCCATATCCATTCATATTACTGCTTACCTATTTTATTTGTAAAATCTTTTAATTTAAAATCAGTATCTGTGAGTTGGAACATCTTCCCTGCTTCTGATGTTACATATACTTCTTTTTCCTTAGTAATGAATATAGCACCTACATTATCAATATCCTCCACAAATTTATATCCATCTTCTAAACCCATAGAAAATACAACAGTTGATAAACCATCTCCATCTACAGAATGATCAGATATGATGGTAACCCCAGCTAAATCATTATCAACTGGGTAACCTGTATGTGGGTCTAAAATATGATGATACTTAACTCCATCCTCTTCTAAGTATCTTTCATAGATTCCTGAAGTAACTATACTTTTTTGTCCTATTGTTGCAACTCCCAATTCTCTACCTCTTGAGTTAAAAGGATTTTGCACTCCTATTTTCCATGAATCCCCATTAGGTTTATTTCCAACAGTTAGTATATTACCACCTAGATTGATAATTGCATGTTCCAATTTATTTTCTCTTAGATATTCAGATACCTTATCGGCTACATAACCTTTTGCAATTCCACCTAAATCAATCTGAGTATCCTTTTTTATATGTAATGTCAAATTCTCTTCATCTAAAAAAATATTTTTATAGTTTATTTTACTAAGGGTATCATTAATCTCTTCCTCACTTGGTACTCTTGCATCTTCTGTTCCAATACCCCATAGACTTACAAGAGGGGCTATTGTTATATCAAATCTACCTTCTGACAATTTCGAGTAGTATAATCCTTTTTTAATTATATTAAATGTGTCAGTAGATAACTTGATATCTTGAATATCATTGCTATTTATCTTGCTTATTTCGCTTGTTGAAATATTTCTGCTGACTTTACTTTCTATATCAGAAATAACATTAAAAACCCCATCAAAATCTTCTTCATCCACATCTTTTCCATATAGGGTAACTTTTACAAGTGTACCTATTAAAAAAGTTTCATCTGATATTTTTTGATTCTTTGATTTGAGGGTATTACCGCATCCAGTAAGTGCAATTGATATTAAGACTACTAGTAATAAGATTCGCTTATTCATGAAATATCCTTTCTAATTCGTACTTTATATACTTAAGATATGTACAATTATAACAATAGTTTTTAGGATTAACAAGATTAAGAACATAATTAAAGAAGCTGTCCCATAATATCTAATACACTCTATTTCGGAAGAAAACGTATATTTTTTATGGAACAGCCCCTTAATTATTTCCTTTTCAGGAGGCTAGATTATTATTTAATTAAGTCAATAGGATTTATTGGTTTTTCATTGTTAGTTATTTTAAAATACAAGTGTGGAGCTAACAATACATGATATTTGGAAGGTGTTTCAACTTGACCCAGTATCTGACCTTTTTTAACAAGATCGCCTTCTCTTACTGATAGTTGTTTTTTAAGTTGTCCATATATTGTTTTATATCCATTTCCATGATATATTGTTACTGTCACTCCAGATTCAGGTAGAACTCTTATAGTTTCAACGACTCCCTCGGCTGCAACCTTGATGTCTTTTCCCTCATTTGCTGCTATAAACAATGCTGGATTGATTTTATATTGATCGAGAGTTTTGAAATAAACTGGTGTATCCATACTAAAAGGTATTAATATATCACCTTCTACAGGCCATATCATATTTTCCTTGTCAGCGTTATAACTTATATTAGGTTTAACAACTGGAGCTATCTCAATCATTACTGGTTTTTCTTGTGCTGTAAGTTCTGGTGCAAGATGTTCTTCATAAGTATCCGGATTACCACAATCCCCTTCACCAACAACCTGTTCAGTATTTATAGTAATAGGATTAATAGCTTCAACAGCCTCTGATTCGTATAATTCATTTTCTGTATAATCTCCATTTGGTTCTAGTTCTTCATCTTCTGTTTCATCATTCTCTACAAGATTTGCTGTTAATTCATCAGTAATTTCATTGCTAACTACATCACTATTGAGATTAGCAATCTCTTGTTCTTCTTCTTTAGGTTTTACCCATACTAAAATTGCAATTAAAAAGAGTGTTACACAACATGTAAACAAAGCAAAATAGAATTGCTTCCTTTTTATGTATGCAATTATATTTTTTAATTTCATCCAAATCACCTCATATTTCTATTAAAAAATGTTGGTATTACTAGAAAAGATTTCATTACTATTGTTACAACTATATTATTACCAGAGATTGGATATTATATTCATACAAAAAAAAATATATCTTAAACCTTGAAAGGACTCATCTATAATCCTTTCTATAGGTGTAAAATATATCTTTATATTTATTTATCTTGAAATAACATTTACTGCTGTATCAGTATAATAATGTTCTAGTATCTCTTTATATGTATATCCTTGCTGTGCTAAAGAGTCCGCCCCATATTGACTCATACCAACTCCATGACCATACCCCTTACATGATACTTCAATGTTTCCATCTACATTATCAATAGAGAAATTACTGGATTCTAGCCCTAAATAACTTCTGACGACTTCTCCATCTAATATCTTATTACCTATTTGAATCTGTGCAACATACCCTTCTTTGGTTCTACTTATAATCTGGATTTCATTGATAATTTCATTAGTATATGCTCCAAAATCATTTATACGTTCTTTGATTTTTGAAATGAATTCCTCTTGAGTGAACGTTTGCTTATGTAAATATTCAGGTGAATTAATATCTTCTGAACTACTAACACTAACTAAATATGGAATATCTTCTCCCCATACATCTTTTGCTGATTGAGTCATCCCTGCACTTGTAGAGTGAAACACTGCTTCTATCAAATCTCCCTCATAAACGACAACCTCATTATTAGTGTTAACAACAGCATTTCTTATTTTATTATAATATTTAGCAAAGTTCTCTGTACCCCAACTGACTTCCATATCTTCCTTAGTCAAATAAGCCTGTTCGCTATTATTAAATATATGATTAGAATCATTTTGCATTTTTTTTAATGTAAATGTTCTAGCAGCAACTGCTTGAGCCTTCAGAGCTTCATCATAAAAGTTAACTGGCATCTCTGCTGCTACTACACCAATAAGGTAATCATTCAGATTCATATTTTGTTGTTTTTCATTAACTAAGACTTTTACACTTTCCTTAATCTCTACATTATGCTTATCTCTTGGTATTCCTTTAATTACTGTAGTAATAAATATTGGAATAAAACAAATTATAAGCACTATTAATAATATTGATATTATTTTCTCCCTCATCTAATCCTTTCCTTCCAAAGCCTATATTCCTCTTGTCCCAACTTTCACCAATTACTTATTTAACAAGAATTACATTATCAAGTAAATTTTTATCATAAGATAATTCATAAGAAGTATTTAATTCCTATACAAGATATCATAATTAACTGGTATCTTTCAGGAAAAGTTCTATTAATTTAGCATATGAGGAAGAAACATCCTCATATGCATTAAATAAATTTTCTTCTCTTATTCACTTTTACTTTTTATGGATTTATCTCAATAACATTTATATGCTAATAATTTTATTATTATGAGGGTATAGTCCAAATTAATTGCTCTCCATTTCAACGGTAGTTTTTTCTAGATTCCATATTTCCTTTGCATATTGTTCAATAGTTCTATCCGACGAAAATTTTCCACTATTAGCTGTATTTAGCATTGCCATCTTAGCCCACTGTCTTTGGTTAGAATATGCAAGGTCAATTTTATTATGAGCTTCTTTGTAGCTATCAAAATCTCTCAATATGAAATATGGGTCAGGTCTACCTCCGTCTCCGTTCAATAGTGAATCGTATATTTCTCTGAACAAGTCAGGATCATCTGGTGAATAGAAACCATTAATTAATTGAGTTACAACTTTTCTTATATCAGCATTATTATTATATAAATCCCAAGGATCATAGGAGTCATGATGCTGAAACTGTATGACTTCTTCTGATGATAAACCAAATATAAAACAATTATCTCTCCCTACTTCTTCTACTATCTCTATATTAGCCCCATCCATAGTTCCTAGAGTTACAGCCCCATTAAGCATAAGCTTCATATTTCCTGTTCCTGAAGCTTCTTTACTGGCTGTAGATATTTGCTCACTAACATCTGCCCCAGCAATAATTATCTCAGCATTAGAAACATTATAGTTTTCTATAAAAACCACTTTTATCTTATTTTTAATGTTTACATCATTATTAATCACATCAGCTACATTATTGATTAGTTTTATAATTAATTTTGCCCTTGTATATCCTGGAGCTGCTTTTGCTCCAAATATAAAAGTTCTAGGTATAATATCAAGGTCAGGGTTTTCCAATAACCTGTTATATAGATGCATTACGTGTAGAATATTCATCAACTGTCTTTTATATTCATGCAATCTCTTAATCTGCACATCAAATATTGACCTAGGATCTACTTCAATATTATTATGATTCTTGATATACTCAGCAAGTCTCACTTTATTTTCATATTTTATTTTCATGAATTCTTTTTGTTCTTGTTCACTATCAGCGTATTCTTCTAGATTTTTAATATGAGATAGATTGGTTATCCAATCATCGCCTATTAGACCTGTAACAAAATCTGCTAATTTAGGATTTGCTTCTAATAAAAATCTTCTTTGTGTTATACCATTAGTTTTATTATTAAACTTTTCTTTGAAAATTTCATAAAAATCTTTCAGTTCTTCGTTCTTTAATATTTTTGTATGCAACATGGCAACACCATTAACGGAATGGCTTCCAACAATACACATCCAAGCCATCTTAATCTGCCCATCCATAATTATTGACATATTATGAATGCGTTCCTTATTTAAGTGAAATTCCTCAACAAGTCTTAGGCAGAACCTTCTGTTGATCTCTTCAATAATCATATATATTCTAGGTAGTAATCTACTTAATAATTCTATAGGCCATTTTTCTAATGCTTCACTCATGATTGTATGATTGGTGTACGCACAAGTTTTTGTTGTAATCTCCCATGCTTCTTCCCATTCCAGCTCTTCTTCATCTAGTAATATACGCATTAATTCAGGTATTGTCAGCGAAGGATGTGTATCATTAATATGAAATGCGATTCTTTGTGGTAATTCATGAATATCATTATGTTTTTGTTTGAATTTATTAATGACTTGCTGAACTGTTGCCGAAATAAAAAAATACTGTTGCTTTAATCTAAGCTCTTTGCCCATATAATGATTGTCATTAGGATATAATACTTCTACAATAGATTTAGCTAGATTCTCTTGTTCTACTGCTTTATGGTATTCACCTCTATCAAAAGATTCCAGGTCAAAACCCACAATAGCTTCTGCATCCCATAACCTTAAGGTATTAACCGTATTATTGTTATATCCTACTATTGGTATATCATAAGGTATAGCTTTTACTGATTGATAATTTTCTTGAATGAATTTATCTCTTCCATTTGTAGTCTTCAATACTCTAACATTTCCAAGAAACTTTACTTCTACACCATATTCATCTCTTCTAACTTCAAATGGATTTCCATTCTTCAACCATTCATCTGGTCTTTCTACTTGATATCCATCTATAATTTTTTGTTCGAATATTCCATAACGATATCTAATACCGCATCCATATGCTGGATATTCTAAGGTAGATAAGGAATCCAAGAAACATGCAGCTAATCTTCCAAGTCCTCCATTACCAAGTCCAGGATCAGGCTCCATATCTTCAATGACATTTAAATCAAGATCTAATTCATCACACACCTTTTTAACAACATCATTTACTTTCATGTTTATTATATTATTTCCAAGTGCTCTTCCCATAAGAAATTCCATAGATAAATAATATACAGTCTTAGGATCTTGTTCATCGTAGGTTTTATGTGTTTCTATCCATTGGTCTATAATAATATCTCTTACTGCAAAGGCTAGAGCTTGAAAAATCTGCTCTTTAGAAGCTTTATCAATAGTTTTTCTAAATTGATTTTTTATATTTTCAAGTATAGCTTCTTTTAAGTCATCTACAGTAACATCTAATCTATTCATTAACATCAATCCTTTCAATAATATGCCTTATCTTCTTTTACATATTATGCCTAAGATTATGTTTTTTTACTTATAATTTAGTAAAAAAATAAACTTCCAATCAGGAAGCTTATTTTTAATCAAATTTATTTATTTTTTGCTATTAAAATTTCTTTGAAAAACTTTTTCTCCTTCATCATCCAGTAGATTGATTTTTTGTAGTACTTCATTGAAATATTTTTGAAAAGTAACAGAATAAGATTCTGCTTCTTTATAATCATTGTAGGCTTTGCTTTGATTATTTTGTTCAATAGCAGCAGTCACGTCAGAAGCTTTTTGATGTAAAGCATGATGTAAACCGTCTATCTTTTTCCATATATCCCTAATGATTGGATGCTCTACTTTTATGGAATGATAAAAATGTCCAAAAGAACATCTTTTGTCATCTTTTTGAATAGCCTCAATCTCCATAGTATCTGCCATGTTTTTTAATACTCCAAGCCACTTATTATGGCTTTCTATTGCTTGAAACATACGTACTTTAATCTCTTCATTTGAAATAGGCGTCAAACTGTTGTTTACAACTTCCGTTAAATCATTTACAACTTTTGAAATCTCTACATCTATATCTTTAGTATTTTTTGCTAATTCAAATGCTGCTTCTGAATCATCTGAAATCTTAGATGCCATATGAGAAATATTATCAGAATCTGTAGCTACCATTTGCATTGCTCCTGCTATTTCTTCTGATGCAGAATTAATCTGTTGCATGATTTCTGATAATTCACCAATGTTATTAACTGTCTTATCTAATTCTTTCACATTATTCCCAAAAGATTGATTTATTTCATCTAATTGTGTAGACATTTCATTCGTAGATTCAATAGTATGATCAACACTAAGTCGACTTGCTCTTGCATTATTACGGATACCTTCCATAAAACTTGTCATGTTGCTTAATTTTGTCTTGGTATCCTCCGCCAATTTACGTATCTCTTCCGCTACCACAGCAAAACCTCTTCCTTGTTCTCCTGCTCGTGCAGCTTCAATACTAGCATTTAAAGCTAATAGATTAGTTTGATCTGCTATCATAGCCACACCATTTACAATCTCGTCGACCTCATCTGCATATGATTCTAAACTGCCTATTTTCTCAGATAAATCCTTTGCATCTTCCATAACATGATTTTTTATTTTATTAATTTCATTTAGTTGTACCATATTTTGATTATTGACTTTGATTAATTCATTTGACTGTTTGTTTAATTCTTTCATTGTATCAGTTTGTTGTTTTATCGATCCATCTACTTCATTCATACTAGCTGTTATCTCTTCAACCATAGACATATTGGATTGGCTATTATCTGCTAATTCACCAGAATAATATTTTAAATGATTCGATATGTAGCTCATAGTCACATCAAAATTACTCAACTTAATAGATTGATTAAGAAGTTTGTTAAGTTGAATAGCTACATTTTCGTCATTTACAATCAATACCTCAATTAAATTTAATATTGCTTGATTTTTTTGTTTAGATATGTTATTTGGTAAATTCGTCTCATCCTTACTATTCAAATAACCTTCCAAATAATCTATTATCGCTCTATTTTCTCTGCAATTTTTATTAAAAATCATTATTATTCCCTTTCCACATGATGTTTTCTAATATTTTATGACAAGTTCATTATAAGATAAGCACAAATCTCATCTTACACTATAATAATTTATCTAAAAGGCTGTTAAAAAATTATATCTTTTAACAGCCTTTTAATGCTTTTATATTATTTAAATTTAATTATACTCTTTCTACAGCTAAATAAATCTTTTCACTATTTATTTTCCATTCTTTTGAGTAGACCTCTTCATTCTTACCTACAGTAAGAGCATCTGCTAATGTTTCTGATAAAATTTCAGCTTTATTTTTATTTATGATATCAATTAATTTATCATTATCATCAACATATATCTTAATATGATCTGTAACTTCAAAATCAGCTTCTTTTCTCATGGTCTGAACCTTACTAATTATCTCTCTGACAAGACCTTCTTCGAGAAGTTCATCTGATAAGTTAGTATCAATAACAGCTGTCACATCTTTATCTGTATTAGATTCATAACCTGGCTTTTTAGTTGATTCAATTAGTAGATCTTCTTCTGCAAGTTCCACAACAGTATCATTAATATCGAATTTCAAAGCACCATTGGCTTTTAGTTCATCCATCATCTTATTACCATCACCATCTTGAAGTAATGTCCTAATCTGATTTAACAATCTTCCGTATTTTGGACCAACTGTCTTAAGCTGTGGTTTGAAGTTATAAGTTGTAAATTCTCTTACATCATCTGTAAATAAAACTTCTTTTATATTAAGCTCTTCTGAAACAATATCTTTATATAATTCAGGCAGATTGAAAGATGATTTTACATACATCTTACCTATAGGCTGTCTATTTTTTATATTAGCACTATTTCTACAAGCTCTTCCGCTTACAACTATTTTTAATACTAATTCCATGTTTTTCTCAAGTTCCGAGTCAATAAGTTCCTCATTAGCAACTGGGAAGTCACATAGATGTACGCTTTCAGGTGCTGTCTTATTGAAATTAAATTCAAGGTTTCTATATATTTCATCTGCCATAAAAGGTACAAATGGAGCAGATATCTTAGCCATAGTTGTAAGAGCAGTATATAATGTCATATATGCATTAATCTTATCTTGTGGCATATCTTTTTGCCAGAATCTTTCTCTACTTCTTCTTACATACCAGTTACTAAGGTCATCAACAAATTCCATCATTGCTCTTGTTGATTCTGTTATCAAGTAATTATCAAGATTAGTATCTACTATTTTAATAAGTGTATTTAATTTTGATAATAACCATTTATCCATTAATGATAATTTATCATACTCAAGTTTATACTTGGTAGGATTAAATTCATCAATATTAGCATAAAGCACATAGAATGCATAAGTATTCCAATATGTTCCCATAAATTTACGTTGACCTTCTACTACTGCATTATCATAGAATTTGTTAGGAAGCCAAGGAGCACTGTTGTTATAGAAATACCATCTCACTGCATCTGCGCCATGTTTATCCAATGCTTCAAATGGGTCTATAGCATTTCCTTTTGATTTGGACATCTTTTGTCCATTTTCATCTTGAACAAGTCCAAGTACTATAACATTCTTGAATGCTGGCTTATCAAATAATAATGTTGATATTGCAAGTAATGAATAGAACCAACCTCTTGTTTGGTCAACAGCTTCACTAATAAAGTTAGCTGGGAAATTATCTTCAAATATTTCTTTATTTTCAAATGGGTAATGCCATTGAGCATAAGGCATGGACCCTGAGTCAAACCAACAGTCAATTACAGGTGAAACTCTCTTCATTTTCTTATTACATTCTGGACAATTAATTAATACATCGTCAATATATGGTCTGTGAAGTTCTATATCATCAGGGCAATTATCACTCATGCTCTTAAGTTCCTCTATACTACCAATAGCATGACGATGACCGCATTCACATTCCCAGATGTTAAGAGGAGTTCCCCAATATCTGTCACGGCTTAGTCCCCAATCCATAACATTTTCTAACCAGTTTCCAAATCTTTTAGTTCCAATTGATTCTGGCAACCAATTAATTTGGTCATTGTTCTTAATTAAGTTATCTCTCACTTCTGTCATTTTAATGAACCAAGTATCTCTAGCATAATATATAAGTGGAGTATCACATCTCCAACAATAAGGATATGAATGTTCAAAGTCAAGTGCAGCAAATAATAATCCTTTTTCTTCTAAATAATCAATAATTAATGGATCTGCTTTCTTGACAAACATACCTTTCCAAGGTGTAACAGCTTCAACAAATTCACCATGGTCATCAACTAATTGTACGAATGGTAGATTATAATTTCTACCAACTATAGCATCGTCCTCACCAAAAGCTGGAGCAGTATGAACAACACCAGTACCATCAGTTAATGTAACGTAATCTGCACAAGCTACAAAATAAGCTTTTTTATCAGGTGTAGCAAAATTGAATAAAGGTACATACTCTGTATATTCAAGATCTTTACCCTTATAAGTTTCAATTACTTCGTATTCTTCTCCTAATACTTTTGGTGCTAAAGCTTCTGCTAAGATGTAATATTCATCTTTTACTTTTACTTTTACATATGTTTCTATAGGATTGACTGATAAAGCTACATTAGAAGGTAATGTCCAAGGAGTAGTCGTCCAAGCTAATATATATACATTATCTTCGCCTTTAACTGCAAATTTAGCTATAACAGATTTTTCTTTTACATCTTTATAACCTTGCGCCACTTCATGACTTGAAAGTGGTGTTCCACAACGTGGGCAATAAGGAACAATTTTATGTCCTTTATACAATAAGTCTTTTTCCCATATTTGTTTTAGAATCCACCATACTGATTCTATATATTCATTATGATAAGTTACATATGGATCTTCCATGTCCGCCCAAAATCCAACAGTACCACTGAAATCTTCCCACATGCCTTTATATTTCCAAACACTTTCTTTACATTTCTCAATAAAAGGTTCTAGACCATATTCTTCTATTTGTTCTTTTCCATCAAGACCTAATAGTTTTTCTACCTCTAATTCTACTGGTAATCCATGAGTATCCCAACCAGCTTTTCTAAGAACTTTGTAACCTTTCATGGTTCTATATCTAGGTATCAAGTCTTTGATAACCCTTGTTAGAACATGTCCAATATGAGGTTTACCATTAGCTGTTGGTGGTCCATCATAAAAAGTATAAGTAGGTCCGTCCTTTCTTAATTCTATACTCTTCTTAAAGATATCATTCTTATTCCAAAATTCAAGAACTTCTTTTTCACGATCTCTAAAATTAAGATCAGTGGATACTTTCTTGTACACCGTTATACCTCCTAAGTAATTATATGTTTTTTTCTTCTCTTGTTTATATAAAATATAAACATAAACTGTATATTATATACAAGCCCTTACATCAAGTTACGATGAAGGGCTTTTAACGTCTACCACTACATATTACAATATTATAACCCTAATCCTTTACTTTGTAAAGATATAAAATATCATGGTATTAGATGTAGGTACTATCTTGGATCTCTCTAGCAATCTTTTCTTCAAAGTCTGCTATTTGTCTTATTTTATTAGGTGCTCTTTTTTTAACTAATGTATAATTAGATAAAATACTTTCTTTTCCAAATAATACTTTTAGTGAATCCCATTTCTTACCCATTAAATTAAGGTTATCACTATAAGTTAATAGATCTTTTTTATTACATGATCTATCTGCTAAAAATCTAAGAAGTTCTGTAAATTGTTTTCTGCCTCGACCAATTTCTTGTAATTTCATGTATATAGGAACGGAAAAAAAATCTTTGTAACCTTCTATTTCCTGTTGTGCATCATAGTATATTTCTATTTCATCAGCAAACTTTCGCATATTATTAAACGCATTACCTACTTTTTTTTCAGCTAAAAGTTTAGCGGCAGCTCTATTTATAATAAGATTAATATCCTTTATTTTTTTTTCATCCCCAGCTATATAAAATGAGATATAATTCCCACTTGAACTCTCTTTAAAATCTTTAATAGATAATCTCAAATTAGTCAATTGATAATAGGGGTCTATGCATAAAAAACTTGATGTGCAATCATCATATCCTATCACAATAAATGTATGTCTGCCATGAGTGTTTTGGTAAGAAGCAGTCCATGGTAACCAGAACATATCCATATTACTTAACGCTATAGGTATATTTGTTTTTAATTTAATAATTATATCAATTATTCCTTTGTCTAAATCTTCACATACATGGTGATTTATACCAATTCCACTATATTCAGTTAAAAGACTAAATTGAGAATTATTATAATTTAGTCTTTGTCCAAAATTTGTTTTTTTATGAGTTTGAATTGGTTCATAATAAAATGTCCATGAATTTTTATACATATATTCATAATTTCGTTGATACCATTTACAAATTGTAACAACTACATCTTCATAACAATTCCTGTTTTCCTTATGAAAAGGTATAATATCTTTTATCATATTCTCTCCTTATCTAAGTGTTCTTCCACCATCAATCACTAAGTTTTGACCAGTTATCCAAGAAGATTTACTTGAAAGTAAAAAATCTACCATATTACTTACATCCTCTGGTGTCCCAAATCGTCCAAGTGGATACATTGATAAATCTTTTTTAATTTCATCTTTTGTCATTTTTTCAATAGTATCTGCAAACATACCTGTACCAGTATCAACCATACCTGGAGCTATAGAATTTATTCTAATATGGGGGGCTATTTCAAGTGCAACAGATTTAATATACCCAATTAATGCTGCTTTAGATGCTGAGTAATTGCTTAATCCAATATTGCTTACATTACTACCAGCTATAGAAGTTAACAAAATAATACTGCTTCCCCTGCTAAACCTTCTTTTTTTTAATAATTTATTAATTAGAGTCACTGGTCCTAAAAAATTAACTTGCATACTATTAAGCAATATTTCATAATTTGTAAACATAGCAGGTAAAAGAGGGCTTATTCCAGCTGCATTTATAAACCCATTAATTTTTCCAAAAGAAATATCAAAATCTTCTACACTGCTTGATTTACTAAAATCAAGTAATTTTATTTTCAAATGTTCTTCATTATACTTTTCTTTTAACAAACCAAGTTTTTCTATTTTTCTTCCTGTTGCAATTACTCTATAGCCTTTTTTTAACAAATCTTCAGTAATTTTAATACCTATGCCAGATGTAGCACCTGTTAACAAGATTATTTTCTCTTGAATATCTTTATCAATTTTATTCATTGTTTAAACTCCTTACTACATTAACAATTTTAGTAATTGAATTTAATTGAGGTACTTCAAGATAATCATCTGGTATTTCAATATTAAATGCATCCTCTAGCCAAGCCACTAACATAACTAATTGAATAGATCTCAAACCAATTTCTTCATCATTATCTACTCCATAATCAATCTTACATTCATCAAGTAGACTCTTTATTAATTTTACATCATCCATTTCTTCACCTTCCTTAATCAATAATATGTTTTAAATTATTTATTTTTCATAATTAACTACTGGAAAAATTGTAGTATTTTCGAAGCTAGTACAACAAGTTCCTAAACTTAAACCTACACCAAATCCAGTCATAACTACTTTATTTTTTATTATTTTCTTGTTTCCAAACGCTTCTGATAATACTTGTGGGATGCTGCAACAACTTGAATTTCCATATTTTGATATAACGTCTAACGGTGCTCTTTGTCTATCAATCTGTAATTTATTTATAATTCCTTTGTTAATTATTCCATTTGCTTGATGAAAAGCAAAAAAATCCACTTCATTTATATTTAATTTTGTAAAATTCAACATTTCATTTACCAATTCTGGTACTTTCTGAAGAGCAAAGTTAAATACTGCTAAACCATCCATATACAATTGTTCATCTGAACGTATATTACCTTCACTATCTTTCTTTTCTACTCTTGTATCTTCAGAAGATACATACTTAAACCCTCCAGCTTTAATAATAATTGATTTTGCTTTTTTTCCATAGCTGTGTATAATAAAATGGGATTTTATCTTTTTCTCAGTTCGTTCAATAATTGTTGCAGAACCTGCATCTCCATGAATAATTGCTAGAGACTTATCCATTGGGTTAATCACTTTTGAAAGCGTATCCCCTACAAGAAGTAATATTTTTCTACAAATATTTGATTCTATTAATGAAAAAGCATTAAGTAACCCATATATATAGCCTGAACATCCATGATTAATATCAAAACATATACACTCTTTACTAATTCCTAGTTGACCGTGTACAACTGATGCACAGTTAGGCATCCTATAGTCAGGAGTTTGGGTTACAAATATAATTCCGTCAATTTCATTGATATTAATGCCTAATTCTCTTATTATCTTTTTTGCAGCATAACTGCATAAATCAATAGATGTAGTATGCTTATCTGCAATTCTTCTCTTGTTTAAACCTGTAATTAATTTTAGTTTTTTAATATTCTTCTCGTTTCCTAATAGTTCTATTTCATCATCAATCGATCTAGAGTATGTTGGAACAACAGTAGCTATGCTACTTATTTTGACATGTTTAAAAATCCCTTTTGACATTTTACCTCTCCTAGCTATCTCTTTAAATTTATTTTATGACTATATCATGGATAGCACATCCTAATTTATTGAAATTGTCTATGTATGATTCATAGTAATCTGTATCACCATCTCTTTTTATATGACAGAAACCTCTTTTTGAATACAATTCTTTTACATAACTCTCTTCTTTTATGTTCTTACATTTACCTATAATTTTCTTCATACCATGCTGTTTAGCATATTGATATAAATAATTTATAACAGCATCTTCGATATCTCTATTAAAAACTCTACATGACATTACCCAACAATCAATACTTAATACATCATCTTGTGTACTTATAATAATATTACTTATAATGCCATAATCTTCATATTTATCTTTTAACACTACTTGAATTCCTAATTGATTTGATGATTTCATAAGTTCCTCTATAAAAGCATAATCAACTCTGGTACTCATAAGATTGAACTGATTTGTTTTATTTATTAATTGAACTATTCTTGTTAGATTATTGTTTTTAATAGATTCTATTATTAATGTCATATTTAATGACTTTAAATAACTATTATAATCAGAAAAATTCTTTTGTATCTGTACATTCTTTGCTTTAACTATATAGCTATGAGTCCTATTCAAGTCTTCTTTACTAAGATTATAATAATCAAAACATCCACTGTTTGATATGATAGTTGGATAATAAAATGGATTATTTCCAATCTCTAGTGTAGTTACCAAAGGTAATTTTTCTCTTATTAAATTTCGTTCATATATGTTATCATCTATAAAAACTATAGAATCTAATCCAACATTTAAAGTATCCGTAATAGCTTTTATATTAGAAACTTTGTCCTGCCAATTCACCTGTAACATAGCGAAGTGTTCTTTTTTTAAAATCATCTGGGAAGAATTATCTAAGAATTGTATAACATCTGTTAAATTATTTTTTGATACTATAGTTAATACAATACCTGTTTCATATAATTCCTTTAATAAATACCTTTGAAATACCATAAAAGCTTCGTCTATACTACTTCCATTTCCTAATATAATATTCTTATCGCTAAGTATCCCTCCCCATAAAACTCCATCTAGGTCAAGTACTATTATTTTCTTCCTTTTTCCTAAATATGCTGCTAAAAACCTAGCAAAATAATCCGAGAATATATCTGAGTTTTCATAGGCAAAAGGAATTTTGCTTCTATAATAATCCTCCGGTTTAAACCATTTATTAAATCCTACAAAATCAGCAACTTTTTTTAAATTAAACAGTAATAGAGAATTATCGTTTTTTACTATATCCCTTAAAATATTATTATAATCTTCTACAAAAGCATCAAAATTATTATTATTTAATACATTAACTGAACACGTATTATCATAAAACTTTCTATGGTAATTTGTTAATATTATTGGCACGTGGTAGTTTTGCTTCATATTATTAACTAACCCAAGCACTTCTTCTTTTACCTTATCTATTGGTGTATTAAAGGAATAATAGTTCTCTGGTGACATATAAATTAAAAAATAATCTATTTTTTTACTAAAGGGCTGTATTTTTCTTAATGCAATTGAATATAAACTATCAAATGGCGTAAATGTAATATCTAATAATATACCTCGTTTAAATGCGGCAGCCATCATGCTATACTTTAAGTGCGACAATGTAAAATTCCCAATCACTCCTAACCGTATTTTTTGATATTCTGATAACTTATTAATCATGTTCCTTTTCTTTTCTACCTGCTTACCTAGTTTAATATTTTCTAGAAAAGTCAGCTTATATTTAGCAAGTCTTTTTAATGCTTCTAGATTAAGATCTCTACTATCATAATCAAATAAATTATCCTTTTTTTTCTTATCCATTGATGGCAGATAATCAAAATAATCCACTACCTATTCTCCTTTACTAATTCAATAATATCTGCAACAGAAGAAATTGACATTATCTCTTCATCTGATAGATGCTTATCAAATTCACTTTCTAATATCATAATAATCTGTGCTAATGCAAGACTATCCCACTGCTTTATATCATCTTTATTTAAATACGGACTTATTATCCCTTCATATTCATCAAAGATAACACTTATTATTTCAATAATTCTACTCTCAATACTATCCACATTGAATCACTCCCTAAATAATATCTGTCAAGTAATAATAATTTGTATGGTTTTATAGAACATTTAATTTACTATATACATCTTTCTTTAATAACAGCTAAACTGTTTTTTAATACCTTTTCTTTACTATCTTCTCCATTTACAATAGTAAACCCATATGTTTTAATATGTTTATCATAATAATTGGCTGCATCTTTTATTTCATTCAATTCTTCCCCTATACTAGGTTTTCTTAGTGATACAATTCTGTTATAACAAATTAATGGATTTATTCTAAGATATATGTAGATATCAGGTTTCATAAATTTATACATAATATTATTTATTAGTCTTTTATCTATATCATAATTATTAACAATAAAATCTATTGTTTCAATATATCTATCTAATATTACAATATCATTATCATTAACTGCACTTAATAAATTGGGTAACGATTTTTCCTCTAATTCATACATTAAGTATGCTATTAATAGATTATACTTTGTAAACTCAATACCTTTTTTTTTTAAAAAAAAAGCTGCCTTTTTTTGTAACTTTGGACATATTCTATTATCGTATAAACGCATTTGTTTACATAAATTAGTTTTAGATAACTCTTGCTGTAAACTTTTTACTAATGTAGATTTACCACATCCATCTGTACCTGCAATACAAACTAACATTCTTTCATTCCTTTCGATTCAAACTTTACCTAAATCAGATAAAATACTCTCAACAATATTTAGAGCTCCGTCTCCAATATTTATTTGCTTATATTCATTTAAAATACGTAATTGTTTATCATCCGATAAAATTATTTCTAATTTAGAAATAATTTGGTTACTGTTTTGTATTATCATACCAACTTTTAGCTTATTTAAAAGGTCTACTACTCCACGTTCTTGATATACCAATCCATTTACTGCTTCAATAAGTATTGGAACTTTCATGGATAAAGCTTCATAGACTGAGTTTGCCCCTCCTTTGGTTATGTATACATCAGAAATTGCTAATAGTTTTTCTAAATGTTCAAAAAATGGTACAATATTAATATTACTTTTTTTAGACTTCATTGATTCTAATTTGGCTAATTTATAGAGAGCTTTATTAACTCCACATAACATAATAAAATTAGCATCTAAGTCTGATTTTATATATCTTGTTAATAGTTCCAAATTAGATAAATTCCCTTGAGAACCACAATTAAGTACAATTACTTTTTTATTTTTATCAATTATTAAAGTTTTATATATTTCTTCATTATCATAAGATTTATTAGCTATAGCAAAACGTTTTGAAATGGGATACCCAGATATTATTATATTTTCCTCAGGAATCTGCCTATTTTTAAGAATATCTTTAACAATTTGGTTTGCACAAAAATATTTTGTAGCACCTATTGAGTCGAACCCAGGTGCAATAGGATCATAAGGATCTGTAACAACAATATAAAATGGTATATGCCCATATACGCCTTCTTCCTTCATAGCTCTAATAATATTATAATTTATGGACGTAGCAGTAGATACTATTGCTTCTAATCCTTTGATATGAAATTGTTCTACATACTTAGATTTTGTTAATTGATATATCTGTTCATTTTTTTCAGGCCTAGTTAAAGTATTAAATTCTACATATTGATTACATAACTTTGTTGAACTACTAAGTAAAAAATTATAAAAATCACTTAATATTTTATTTGAAGGTAAGATAGATTCATAAAAATCAGAAACACATATACAGTCTTTGTATAATTTATTTTCAAAAGCTTCATGGAGTGTATTCATTACAGATGTATGCCCTCGTCCAGTTTGTGCAGATAATATTAATACCGACATATTATTTGATTACTATCCAAACAATCGTTAGGCTCGAAATATAATGATGGAAGCTGGGCTTCAGTTTCATGAGTACAATCCTTACATATTGGTAATTTTCCGACTTTTTGTTTTACTTCATAAGCTCTATCACTATTCCAAAGTTTCAGGAAATCCATATCGTAGTCTCTCAAATTACCCATTAATAAATTTTCACCTGATGTTTTAGTATCAGGCAAGATTTCACAAACACTTACATCTCCATTATAATCAATCCATCCTCCATGTTTGCCTGCATAACAAACAAAATTCCTTTTTCCTGTTTTCATTATTTCTACTGTATTACAACACATTTGATGAGTAAAATGAGTCTGTGGCATGTTAATATTTCCGAGTTTTCCTTTACTAATGTACCCTCCCAAAATTTTTACTGCCTTCTCATAAAGAGTGTTATCAATAATTTGTAAAGACTCTCCTCCCCTAGGTGTTTGTCTTATTTTTAATAATGTTACTTTATCTGGATTATGTTCTTTTATATACCATTCCATAAAATCAGAATATCTTTCTTGGTTAATAGCATTAAAGGTAGCACATAAATTCAACTCAAGGTTTTTATAATATTTTTTAAGTTTTTTACACTCTTCTAAAGTTTCTATTGATTTTTTGAATGTTCCTTTACCACGTATTTCATCATTATGTTCTTCAAAACCATCTATAGAAAAGCTTAGTGAATAGACTTTTTCAGGATCTTGTTTACATATAGCCTGTGTTTGGCTTACTACCGACTCTGTTAGTTGACCATTAGTAGCAGAATCACACCAAGGCATCATATTATTTACTCTAAATAAATGAATAATTTCATGTAGATCATCCCGCATAAAAGGTTCTCCACCTGTAAAAATACCCATATAAAACCATTCCATACTCTTTGATAACTTTTCATATTCATCAATAGTCATTTCTTTTGCATTATTAATTGCATTTTGATTGTCAATAGTTTCATGATAAAAACAATGTTTACATCGTAAATTACATCTATTTGTAGTTAGAAAAGATAATACAAGTGGAGTTCCGTCTTGGTAGAGATGTCTTTTATTATAAAATTTTAACATTTTTTTAATTTTGTTGTAGTTCGAATCATATTTACTTTTATTAAAATTTTTCAACATGTAATCTCCTTCTTTTAGTTATTTCTATAAATGTTTTACTATTTTATGCAAATAATCTATTGTGTTTTTAAATGTTTCTTTATATCTGTTAATAAACTGCAGTGATTGATTTTCTCTTTTGCTAACAGTTAATTTCATTGATTTATTACTCAGTATATTCCATTTTGTTTTTAGCTCTTTTAATTGTATAATAATTGTTTCCTTATCTTGTAATTCACTATTTTTAATAAAATCAAGTAAATAGGTTATCATTGGAATAAAAGTTCCATATATTATAGTATTTGTAGCATAATAACAAGCTTCTAATTTTTTAACAACATTATTCTTAAACAATATATCCTCCATATAAGAAATATGTTTCTCTACCTCATTTATCCCAAAAAATCGGTGCTCTCCATAGATATTTTCTTTATTTAAATAGTGCTTCATATTGTCTTTAAGAATTTTTTTATAATCAAATTGCATTGCCTTAATACTCTTTGAAATAATAAATAATTCTTTTGCCCTATCTATTATTATAGGAATTGGTACAAAAAAATTAATAACCTCTATCTCCAGTTCTTCATTAAGATGAAATGTATCGTAAACTAAAAAAACGTTTTTGTCTAAATCCACTCCATATATTATAAAAGATCTAATAAAATCATATTCTTTCTTATGTCTACTATCAAAAGAAAGAGCACTACTATCCATTAAAATGATAACAGGTTGTCCACTTTTAATAGAGTCAATAATTACCTTTAATTGATTATTTTTGTTATTCAGCCAAATTGTATCAAAACGTTTATTCAGCAACTCATAATCTATTCCTTCTAATGTATTTATTGCTACATACCCATTATTAAAAACTGTTTGAAAACCATTAACTAAAATATACGCTTCATATTCTTCTATAGTTAATCCATAAAAAGACATTACATTATAAATACAAGAAATAGTACAAATACCGTTTCCTTTTTTAGGTTTCATATCTATTATATAATTCAAATTAACCATCTCCAATTATATATTTCAAACCTCAATAACTGGTAAGATAACACTAGGATCTATTTTCATAATAATACCAGACCATGAATACCCAACTCCAAATCCTAATAAAGCTACCATAACTTTTTTATTACTATTCTCTTTACCAAAATATGAACATATACTAAGAGGAATAGATGCTCCACTTGTATTTCCATATTTCTCAATTGTACAAGGAGCTTTATGTTTATCGATACCTAGTTTTTCACAAAGATGTTTGATTATAAATCCACTTGCCTGATGAAAGAAAAAGTAATCCACATCTTTCATTTGACACTCTCCATTAATAAGAAGATTTTCAACCATATTCGGTACAATATCTGTACTAAACTTAAATATTTCAGTACCATTCATATATACAAACTGTGGATATTTAACCTCTTTATGTATACTATATCCATTAGCTTTTTGATATTCCTCCTCATTTGGGTAACGTGAGCCTCCAATATAAGTAATTAGATTATTAGCACCAGAACCATCAGTACCATAATCGACTGAAATAATTTCATCATCTTTTTTATTACTTGCAACTAATATTGCAGCTGAAAAAGCATCACCAAATAATGGATAAGTTGAACTATCTTCACTTGATGCAGTAGATTGTGTTAAATCACCTACAACAAGTAATATTCTTTTAAATCTTTTACTTTCTAAAAAAACTTTTGAGGTTACAAGACCATAAGTAAATCCTGAGCACCCAAGATTTATGTCGTATGCCAGTGTGTTTTTATTAATATTAAGTTTGTTTTGTATAATACATGCAGTAGATGGAAATTTGTATTCAGCCGTTTGCGTTATAACAAAAATAGCATCAAACTGTCTATTATTGCCAGTCTTTAATATAGCAGCTTCTGCAGCATTAGTTATTAACTCTAAAGCTTTTATATCTTTTGTAGCCACATGTCTTTCTCTAATCCCTGTAAAAGCAGATAATCGCTTTGTTTGCTTTACCCCAAATTTTATTTCCAATTCAGAATTGTCCAATTTATTCTTCGGAACAGCTACGGCTAAGGCTTCTATTTTCATATTTACCTCTTTCTTTTATTAGTGAACTAAATCAATTATATTTTTAATCTGCTTACAATCTAATAAATCTTGAACATTTACTTTTTTTGTTGCATATGTATCAATTAATGCCATAACACCTATCTTTGTAATAGAATCAAAAACGATATCTTCTATATACGTATCTGTTGTAAGTTTATCTTCATCATTCTCCATCTCTATTATTTCTACTAATTTCATAAAAATTTCTTCTCTCTCAATCATAATTTCCTCCTTTAATCAGCATTAGAAGCTAAGTTATTATATGAAATAATAATACTATTTAAAAACTCTGCCCAGAATTTAGTTTTCCGCCTTAACTTACAAGTTACAGCATAATAAGCAGGTTTGAATAAATTTAACATTGTAAATATTTTATAGTCTTCTAGACATTCCTGCCAAGAATAATTATATTTTAGTTCTTTTAATTTGTTGTAATAGATCTTTAGAATTTCTAATTCTTTTTCCTTATATTTATTTGGTAAATATAAGTTTAATAAATGTGCCATATCATAAGTACCAATGCCAATATTGCACCACTGCCAATCTATTATTAACATATTAGTTTCTATATTTTTTTTATTAAAAAGACAATTTCTCAAATGATAATCTCCATGAATAATTGTATGCTGCTTGTATGCCAAATAATTATTTATTGAATCTATATTTTCTTCTAATTTACATAGTACACTTTCTAGGATATCTTTATTTTTATTGGTAAGACTATCCCCTAGCAAACATACCATTTGTTTATGATTATATAAAATCGATTTCAGATCAACAAATTTATAACTCATTGGACTATATTTATCTTGATATAGTGTAGGTAGATTTAACTCTCTACATATATAATGATGTTCAGCTATTTTTTTGGCTGCTAATTTATAAAACTCTATGTTTGTTTCATATGTATTCACAAAATGACTATTTGAATAATTCTCAAGAATTAGATACGAAAATTCATCATTATAACTGCCAGCTAATATTTTTGGCATATAGTCCATTTTATATTTTTGGGTCATATGATAATAATCTATCTCATTTCGCATCAAATTTTTATAATGCTTGGTACTCCTTATTTTGTCTAATTTAATAAATATAGTTTGTGGTAAATTGTTATTGTTTTTATGATATTTTAATAATGATGAAAAAGCTAAAGAGCCTTCACTTAGTTGTAACTCTTTTGTCATGGAAACCACACTATTACTATTTTGTAATATATCATTTGCCTGAAACAGGCTTGTCAAATACTTAGGATTCATTTCTTCTTCACTCATATTTTACACCTATTCTTTATCATAGTATCCAATTGAAGATGACTTATCAAAAATAAGCTTCTTATCTTTATCTTCAAATACCCCTATCTTATTAGTATTAGGATATACTATAACCTCTGGATAATAACAAATATCAAATTCTATGTATGTTAGTAATTCTGTGTCGGATGTATTTTGTAATAGATGTGCACCTTTTTCTGATGGAGGACATACAATAATATCCCCTTTAGTCACTACCCTTTCAGAATCATGAGTTTTTAATAGACCCTTTCCACTAATGATATAAAAAGCTTCTTCATTTTTCAAATGATAATGATAAGGATAAGAAATCTTCTTAGGCGGTATTTCATAAATAGCAATTTTAAATTTGCTACTATCAAAAGTTTTATTTACTTCATATTTAAAATACTCAAATAAATGATGTTCGCACTTATGTTTAACTTCTAAACATTCTTTTTTTACTATGATAATATCATCTTCCATAATATTTATCCTCCATAATGTGTATCATTACACTAATAAAATAATAGCTGGCCGTTTTTTCTTGAATGTCTCTCCGCACTTTTATATATAAAAATTGTTATAATAATCATAGCAATATTTGTCACGAAATAATAAATAACTGCCATTGTATTAATATCTGTCCCTGTCATAAGACCTCTTACAATTATAAGCGAATGAGTTAATGGAAAAATATTAGAAATTAATTTAGCCCACAAAGGAAATACTTGAGTAGACATTCTTACACCAGAAAATATACTCATTGGCTCATCTAATATATTAAACAATATTGACGCATCTCTTGAAAAAAGAAATATGGAATTCATAAATCCTCCCCATATTACTGCTGAAATTATCAAAACTAAAAAACATACAGGTAAATAAATTATATTAGTAACCATGACTCCTTTGACAAAATAAATGATAAATAGTGTAAAACATAAAAACATCCATATATTTATAACGATATTTCCGACAGCTCTCCCATACAATATTGCTATTTTATTAACCGGGCTTAGAAAAATAGCTTCTAAAGTTCCATTTTGTCTTTCTCTGCTCATCTGCCATGCACTCTCTACTAAAGAAAAAAAACATAGATAACCTAAAAATCCACAAATTAGAAATGCTATAACTGAGTCATTATTTGTTAATGATTCTACAGAACTTTCTTTTAAATTAAATGGCTTATAACTATAATAGGTTGTTGCCAATAAAGCAATTGGCCATATTAATAAATTAAAATAAGAGCTTTTAGCAAAAAGTCTGTCTCTACGTGTTCTTTTTATTTCTGCTATTATGACTTTAGTTAATTTTATCATATTGTTTCCCACCATCTATTAATTTGATTAATGCATCCTCTAAATTAGGTTCTGAAAATTTAATGTTTGTTATTTTTATATTCTGTTCAACTAACACTTTTGTTATTTGGGCAATAATATTTTTATGTGAACATATTCTTATTAATGTTTCAGCACTTGATACTTCAAACTTAACAGTACCATGATTAATGGCAACTAAATTTTTTAATATATTCTCAGCATTTTTATTTATATTTGTTACATTTATATTAATATATATATTATTTAATGCCTGAGATTTTATTTCTTCTGAAGTTCCTTCTAGAATTAATTCTCCTTTATCAATAACATAAATTTTATCACATAGTTCCTCTGCTTCTTTTATATAATGTGTAGTCAGCAATATCCCTTTATTATAGTCCTTAGCCATTTTTCTAACATAACTTCTTATTTCCTTGGCAATATTAATATCCAATCCTAATGTAGGTTCATCTAAATATAAATACTTTGGATTATTAATAAGTCCTCTAGCAATTTGCAATCTTTGCTTCATCCCTTTTGAAAATGTTTCAACAGGAATATCTTTACTTTTAGTCAATCCAACCAAATTAATTAATTCTTCAATCTTACTAGAAATATTTTTCCTTGGAATATTATATAATGCTGCAAAATATTCTAAATTCTGTTGTGGTGTAAGACGCAAATAAATATTTCTCTCTCCTCCTACTATCATATTTATGATTTTTCTAACCTCCTTAGGAGATTCAACAGCATTTATTCCATCAATAACAATAGTACCCCTTGTAGGTTCTATTAAAGTGGATAGCATTTTGATTGTAGTAGTTTTACCTGCTCCATTTATCCCTAATAGACCTACAATCTCACCTGGTTTAATTTGAAGACTTATCTGCTTAACAGCTTGGACTATATTCATTTTATCTTTAGCAAATACACCTTTTCGTATTCTATATTCTTTTTCAATATTTATTGCTTCTAGCATTTCCTTCCCTTACCTCCTATTTGGATTTACGCAAATGTGTTTTCTATAAACTTTCGTTCTTCTTTCACAATAAGTCTATACCCAATAGTAAAATAAACAACACTTAACACTATTAACTCTATTACTAATCCAATATCTATCTCTTTGTGCATGAAACTACCTCTAAATAACTGTAACACCTGAGTTAATGGTAATAAATGTGCTATCTTTTGTAATATGTTAGGAAGAAATTTTATAGGATATGAAACTCCACATAAGAAGAGCATTATATTAAATAAAGTATTTTGCGTTATATATGTATCTCTCATTTTCAGCATAACAGCTGCAAGTAAAATACTCATTGAAAAAAAACTCGCAACAGCGATTATAAATATTAAAATAACATCAATAATTGATACACTACTATAATCAGCTCCTAAAGCCCATCCAATTATTAATATTATAGTAATTTCAACTATAGTTCTTAGTAATTGTTCAATTAAGGTTCCTAAAAAATAACCTATTCTAGAAGCAGGAGAATAAATTAATAATTCAAGTGTTCCTTCTCTTAATTCATTCATTAATGACCTTCCTACATTCATTAAAGTAGCAATAGCAAAAATATATACTGCTGCACCCAATACCATATAAGTCATGTAATCCATATTGTTAGAATACAAGATATATTCCTCATTAACACTTTCATTAAATGTAAATTTAAATATAAAATATGCAAATAAGGGAGTATATAAAGAGTTAATTACTCTTCCAACTATAAAAGAGTAGGGATATGCTCGTTTAATTATATACCTATTTTTTTTAATTGTAGCTTTTATAATATTAAGCACTAATACACCTCCTTATATGATATTATTTAAACTAATTATTTTTTTACGGCTAAAACCCTGCATTTCATTATATCATTTACTACCATCGGTAAATTATATGTAATATGTACAATCATTGGAACGGCTATATAACCTGATAACAAATACAACATACATCCAATAAAACTAATTAAAAATTGAACACTATAGTCTTTAAAAGTATAGAAATTACTAGAATACCTCTGAGTGTTATGAATACTCATAAAGGACAAAGATGTAACAATACCTGAAATTATAAAACCAAATCCATAATTATATAACACAAAAAAAACAACGCCTTTATAAAACAATTCCTCAGTAACCGCAGATCCTATATTACTATATATATTTAATAGTGTTTTTTTTGTTTTTAATGGACTCATACTTATGATATCTTTATTGAATAACACTCTAAAGTCATTTAATCTAATAGCTAAAAATAATAATGCTACAATAATTCCCAATAAGCTGTAAATTAATATATTACCTTTTTGAAATTTACTTATTTCATCAACATTTGTATAATATTTATTTCTAATTATATATGCAATTATATATGGAATAAAATAAAGAGTTCTTCTTACAAATGTAGCCATAAAAAATTTATTGTCCTCTATCTTATAGGCAATATGATTAATGAACATAATACAAATCAATGTTGCAAAAAGTAATATTACCCAAATACAAATATTCCATTTAATAATAATTATAATTCCATAAATGGCAAGAATAACTAATCTTCCCCAATTTTTAACCTTCATAAGCATTCCTCATTTAAATATTAAAAGTAATTATTTAAGTTACCATGGCTTTGTTTTATTCATTAATTTTACTTTCAATATACTTTTGAATTTCACTGTTTAATGAATGACAAAATTTAAGTCCTTTCTTTATGTAATCATTAGTATTTTCATCATTAAAAGGATGATTCGTCTGTAAATCTATATATGTATTTAATAAATCTATGTTTTTATTATTGCTAATATATCTTAATAATTTTCTATATATCCATTTTGATTTAGGGTTTGTCTCTCCTTGGATACATAAAAAACCATTCAAACAAATATCAATCATTTTCCTAGTTCTAAAAAAAGCAGTTCCAAAATCTTTCGATATAGTTGCTCCTCTAATATCCTCTATGCCATCTGCAAATGCTCGACTGTGGTTAATAGCTTGATAAATTTTAAGATTCTCAAAATTTATATTACTTTTTATCTTTACAAACTTTTCTTCATTCGCTATTGGCATAGCATTAATTAATCTATGTATGAAATCTAAAATATCCTCTTCAAAAAAAATATGTTCATCTGTTTTAAAATTTATATTATTCAGTTTACTTATAATCCTATTGAAATGATTCAAAGATAAATATTCAATATCAAATCTTATCCCTTGATAAATAAAGTTATTAATTATACTATTTTCTGATTTTATTACTGAACTAGTTTCTTGAACAATTTTAAACTTATCCCTATTATCATAAATTATAAATACATCTATATCAGAGGTAGCATTTCCAAATCCCTCTGTAAGAGAACCTGAAATATATGCAAAACTTTCTTTAGAATCTTTGTAACTTAATTTATCTAATATAATATTTGGATTTTTTTCTATTTTTTTAAGTATTTCTAAGCTCATAAACTTTCTCCTTATATAAAAAGTTTCTCTTAATGTTTATTTAATTCCCGACAACACTAACTAACTCTTTTGATAACAAATCATCAATATATGCTTTAATATCCTTAGATACAACATCTCTTTCAACAACATATACTCTTGAAACTTCATCTATGATTTCTTCAATACTTGTTTTTCCATCTAATGATTCCCAAATCTTTTCTCCAATTTCATCTAATTGATAAATCTGATTATCTTTCGAAATATATTTTTTACCATTTATACAACGGTAATCGACAAATATATCTTTTTCTAATTTCATTGATTATCCTCATTTCTCGAATTAAGTAATTTTTAATCTTTAAGTTAGAGGTTAAATATTAAATTTAACCTCTATACTTTTTATTAAACATTTTGCATACCTGCTACATTAACAGGTTTTAATTTTGGAGCTTTATACATAGAACTTCCTCCTTTCATATGTAATTAATTTATAAGCATTTACAAAGCTATATTTAGTTTAGCTTTATAAAATTACTTAACAATTTTTTATAGCTCATTACCAAAATAAACATTGTTATATTTTAAAAATAAATTCTAATAATTCACTAGATAAATTCATATATAATATTTTTTTCGACAATATGTGTCATGTTTGTATTTTTATATTATTATTTTATATGAATAATAATACACTTTTTTATTATATTTGTCAATATATTTTATATTTCATTAATTTTTTTATACTTTCATATTATTTTTTAATTAGTACAATAATTGCATATAAAAAGACTGTATACCAACAATTACAAACAATTGACATACAATCTTTTATTTTTTTACAACCTATATGGCTTATTAAAAAAGCTTAATGTTGAAGACCCTATTGAGTGGGCTAAAAAATGTATTATTTGTACTGATACCGATTTAGCTTCTAATAATAATAGAAAATTTCTAGCTTATCAAAACTTGATGATATGCTGGATAAAATGAATGAATTGGATAGAAATAGAGTGACTTCAAAAGTGTTTTATAAAGAACGTTGGATTAAAGAAAATGGATTAGAGCAAAAACTTATTGTTACTTTTTCTCTTAAATATAGAGATTATCAAAAAAGTATACGTAATACCCAGATTGAACGTGCTGTTAAAAAACAGATTCCAATCCTTCTAAAATCAACTCAGGATTATAACCCTAATCCCTTACTTTGTAAAGATATATTATATCAACCAATACCGCCATAAAAAATCCCTAAGATATAAACTATAATAGTTAAACCACAAAATATGTATTTTGCCATAGGTTCAAACCATGGTCCAATCTTTTTATCTCTTCCTAACTGAGCTTGTTCCCTTGCGAATTTGGTACCACATACCCAAAAGAACATAATTCCTGCCAATAATGCACCAAGTGGAATGATATAAATTGATACTACATCCATCCAAGTGCTTAGATTAGCTCCATTTTCTACTATAAGACCTACTCCACCACTTATCAAAGCTATTATCACAATAGATGATCCTCTAGAGAGTTTAAATCTATTTTGTAATGTTTCAATAGGAGTTTCAAATAAATTCATTAAGGATGATATCCCAGCCAATAATACTGCTATAAAGAAAATAATAGCAAATATTCTACCTGCAGGCATTAATTTGAATACACTTGGCATTGTTATGAACATGAGTGGTGGTCCTGATGCAGGGTCCAAGTTAAATGCAAACACAGATGGAATTATAACAAGTGCAGCAAGCATAGCGGCTATTGTATCAAATATAGCAACATATTTTGCTGAATTGACAACGTCTTCATCCTTTCTTAGATAACTACCATATACCAGTGTTCCTGACCCAGCTAATGATAGTGAAAAGAATGCTTGTCCTAGAGCATATACCCAAGTCTTAGGATCTTTTAAAAATCCCCATTTAGGTAATAAAAGATATTTGTAACCTTCTATTGCACCATCTAATGTCATTACTTTTATAGCCAAAATAATAAATAATCCGAAAAATGCTGGCATCATAACTTTATTTACTTTTTCAATTCCTTTTGATACACCAAAGAACATTATGAGAAAAGTTATCAACAATCCTGCAAAATGCCAACCAGTACTACCTAAATTACCTGCTATTTTTCCGAAATAAGCACCACAATTTTCTGTATTTGTTAAACTTCCTGTTATTGCACCTACTGTGAATCTAAGTATCCAGCCAACTACAACTGCATATCCGATTGCAATACCTAACGACCCGATTACTGGAATCAATCCAATTAAATCTCCGTTTTTCTTACCTCTTCTCTCAACTGCTTTTTTAAAGGCGCCTAGAGGACCTGTTCCCATGGCACGACCAAAAGACATTTCCCCAATTACACCCGTAAATCCAATAACAATTACAAATATGAGATATGGTATCAGGAAAGCTGCACCGCCAAATTGGCCAACCCTATACGGAAACATCCATAGATTACCCATTCCTACTGCTGACCCTATACAAGCTAGTATAAAACCGGTTTTAGAGTTGAATGTATCTCGTTTCTCTGATGTTTTTACTTGTTTTTGAATATTTTTTAAATTCTTATTACCCATCAATTTACCTTATATAATGAACATATAGGGAAATTCCATTATACATTTTCCTTTCTAGACTAACAAAATCATTACTATTATTATATATAATATCAGATGCCGGAACTAAAGTCACTAACAATACATAGTTATATCATGATTTGTTATCTAGTAAATAAGATTGTCACTTCTACAAACTTGCAGTTAACTTCATTTGATTAAGTAATCAATTCTACTACTATATTTTAGGATAAAAAAAATATAATTGTTATTAGATAGGTATTGATTCAAATAAAGACTCTATTCAGCTATTTTAAATAATATGGGCGATGCCATTAATGGCTTTCACATATTGCTGAACAGAGTCTATATTATTAAATTTTAATGATTATTACTCTGATACATTAGATAGAAAAATTTTATCCATTACTTATCTAATGGCTCAAGACTTGCTTGGAAATGTCTAAGAATTGGTGGTTCCCAAGTTATTTTGTATCCTTTAACATCTTTTGCTCTTTCTTTGATAGCTATTAATGCATCTGCCATAACATCAAAATGTGCTTGAGTGTATACACGACGAGGGATAGCTAATCTTGTGAATTCGAATGATGCTTGTAATTGCTCTCCTGTATCAGGGTCATTTCCTAACATATATGATCCTATATCACATGTACGAATTCCAGCTTCTTTGTATAATTCAATCGCAAGTGCTTGCCCTGGGAATTCATAGTATGGTATATGAGGAAACATTTTCTTAGCATCTATAAATAAACCATGACCACCTACTGGGGATTGATACGCAATTCCTGCATCATCCAATCTAGAAGCAAGATATTCCATCTGACCATTACGATATTCTAAGTAATTTTCATCAATACCTTCATTTAAACCAATTGCTAAACATTCAAGGTCTCGACCTGAAAGCCCACCATATGTAATAAACCCTTCAAAAGATATTGTACGTCCTTTTATATCTTGGAATAACTTTTCATCATCTTTTATTCCAATTAATCCACCCATGTTTACTATTGTATCTTTTTTAGCACTCATAGTGAACATGTCTCCATATGAAAACGTCTCTTTAACTATCTCTTTGATTGATTTATCTGCATAGCCTTCTTCTCTTTTCTTAATGAAATATGCATTCTCTGCATAACGAGCAGCGTCAATATTCATTCTGATACCATATTTTTTACAAACAGCAGCAGTTTCTCTCATATTCTTGATTGATACAGGTTGACCTCCTGCTGAATTGTTAGTCACTGTCATAACAACTAATGCTATTTTTTCTGAACCATACTCATTGATCAGTTTTTCTAATTTTTCTACATCCATATTACCTTTGAAAGGAGCTCTTACTTCTGGTTTCTTAGCTTCTTCAACAACACAATCAATTGCTCTTGCTCCTGTAAGTTCTACATGAGCTCTTGTTGTATCAAAAAACATATTGGATATAGCATACTTACCTTCTCCCATCAATACACCGAATAGGACTTTTTCTGCTGCACGACCTTGGTGAACAGGTTGAATATATTGGTAATCAAAAATATCTCTAGCCGTATCTAAAAGTTTAAAATAACTTTTTCCTCCAGCATAAGCTTCATCACCAACCATGACCCCAGCCCATTGCTCTTGACTCATGGCATTAGTTCCACTGTCAGTGAGTAGGTCAATATAGACATCTTCACCTTTTACATTGAACATATTATATTTTGCTTCTTCAATCTTTTCTTCTCTTTCTTCACGTGTAAGCATTTTGATAGTTTCAACCATTTTTATTCTAAATGGTTCTGGTATATATTTTTTAGCCATACTAATAACCTCCATACTTAATATAAATTTTCAAAATAATGGATTAAAGCATTATTTCCTTAATTTTTTATAAATCAATAAACCTTCTTAAGTAAAGATAATTATGTAAACTATTAGCTGTAAAATTAATAATTATTTGTCTAAAGCAATTGCTTCAACTTCTACTAATGCGTCTTTTGGTAATCTAGCAACTTGAATTGCTGCTCTCGCTGGATAATTACTATCTCCGAAAAATTCTTTATATACTCCGTTCATTTCTGCAAAATCATTCATATCTTTTAAGAAAACCGTTGTCTTCAATACTTGTTGTAAAGTTACTCCACGTTCTATTAATATTTGTTTTAGATTTTCTAGAGATTGTCTTGTTTGTTCTTTTATTCCACCAACTGGAAACTCACCTGTAGTAATATCAATTGGAAGTTGCCCTGAGACAAAGATCAGTCCAGCCCCTGCCGTTCCTTGAGAATATGGACCTATAGCCTTTGGAGCATTATTTGTAGCAATTATTTCTTTCATTTATTTACCTCCCTATACCAAAAATGTATTTCATGTTTTTTATCATGATAATATTATTTTATCACCGCTATAATTTTTAGTCAACGAATTTAATAATTTTTTATCATTATTAACACTTATATAATGATTTTTTATCTCATTGCATTTTTTTTATTATTATCCTGTCTTTGACAGTTGAA
>NZ_BTPT01000048.1:0-30215 GCF_054408565.1 Vallitalea sediminicola | reverse complement strand
CATTATCATAAATCAATCATATAACTAAAAGGCTATCATTTAATTTAATTGACAACAAAAAACTCCAATGATATAATAAACTTAATCCAAACGATTGGATTAGTTTTTACAAAGAATTGGGGAATTACAAATGTCCGTAACATTGAAAGAGATTGCTAAAAAAGCACAAGTTTCAATATCTACTGTATCCAGAGTTATCAATAACGATACTAATAAACCAGCAAGTAAAGAAACTCAGGATAAGGTTTGGAAAATAGTAAGAGAACTAGGCTATGTACCTAATCAAAACGCAAGAAATTTGATTAAAGGACAAGAAAGCATTATAGAAAACACTAATACACGAGCTATTGGTTGCATTTTTACATCAACCAAAGACACATATAATGATCCTTTCTTCTCACAAATAGCTAGAGGTATTCAAGATGAAGTATCAAAAAGAGGATATATACTTGGATATTCATTTTCATCTTGTGATATGTCGTTTTCATCATTATATAATAACTTGACAACCAATCCTGTTGATGGGGCTGTTATACTTGGAAGATTCAGCGAAGATGTCCTTAACTTCTTGAAACAGAATATCAAGAATATCGTTTATACAGGAGTCAACTATGTGGATGCAGGTTTTGATGAGGTTATATGTGATGGATATAAAGGAGCAATGGCAGCAGTAGAATATTTAATTAGTTTGGATCATAGAGAAATTGGATTTATCGGCTCAACAAAAGAGTTAGAAAATGTAATTAATGAACATAGATATGAAGGGTATTTAGATACCTTGTATAAGCACAGTGTAACGGTAAATAAAGAGTATATAGAAAATGTAGAGCTTTCTACAGCTGATGGATTCACTGGAATGGATAACATGATTAAGAGGTTAGGAAAAGATAAATTACCAACAGCGATTTTTTGCGCTAATGATTTAGTTGCTATTGGAGCAATGAAGGCACTTCATAAAAGCAATATAAAAATACCAGAAGAAATATCAATAATAGGACTTGATGATATTGAATTATCAGAATATGTAACACCTGGATTAACAACTATAAAGGTACCGAAAGTTGAACTGGGAAAATTCGCAGTAAAGATGCTTATAGATAAGATTGAAAATGGTCATACTTTACCTGTACGTGTCAATGTACCTTTTACAATTATTGAAAGAGAAAGTTGTAGAGCTATAAATTAATAACTATAGATAGCTCTCATAATTTTTTATCATATATCCAAACGTTTGGTACAAAAGGAGGAAACATCAAATGAGCAATATGCTAATCGTCCATGGCGGCGGACCTACAGTAGTAATAAACGCTTCTTTATATGGTGCTATTATGGAAGCCAAAAAAAATGAAGAAATAAAATCTATATACGGTGCACTAGGAGGTACAGCAGGATTCTTAAATGAAGATTTTGTTGATTTCAATAAAGAACCACAACAAAAAATTGAATTATTAAAGACAACACCTGCCACAGCAATTGGTACATCAAGAACACCATTATATGAAAAAGAATATAAGCAGATGGTAGAAATTCTTAAAAAGCATGATATTAAATACGTACTGTTTAATGGTGGTAATGGAACTATGGATGCTTGTGGTAACCTAGCTAAGGTAGCAAAAGAACTTGATATAAAAGTTATGGGAATACCTAAGACCATCGACAATGATTTAGCTGTTACAGACCATAGCCCAGGATTTGGAAGCATGGCAAAATATATTGCGACAGCTGTATCAGAAGTGGCACAAGATGTCAGAGCTATGCCGATACATGTTTCTATTGTGGAAGCTATGGGAAGAAATGTTGGATGGATAACTGCGGCTTCAGCACTTGCTAGAAAAAATAAAGATGATGCACCTCATATGATTTTGTTACCAGAAGTTCCTTTTAATGAGGAAGAATTTTTAGCTAAAGTTGAGGAATTATATAATAAGTTAGGTGGCGTAGTTGTAGTAGCTAGTGAAGGATTAAAAAATGAGCAAGGTAAACCTATTGTACCACCTATTTTCAAGACAGATAGAGCAACATATTTTGGAGATGTAGGTTCTTATCTTGCTGAATTAGTTATCAAAAAACTAGGTATCAAGGCAAGAAGTGAAAAACCAGGAATTGTTGGACGTGCCAGTGCTACTTTACAGTCTTCGGTTGATAGAGATGAAGCTATAGATGCAGGTAGAGAAGCTGTAAGGGCGGCTTTAGCTGGTAATACAGGTAAGATGGTTGGTATTGATAGAGTTAGTAATGAGCCATATGAATGTGAGTATATTTTAATACCTATTGAAAAGGTAATGATGGATGAAAAAGTGATGCCAAAAGAGTTTATTCATGAGAATGGAATAGATGTTACAGATTCTTTTGTTAAGTATTGTAAGCCGTTAATTGGTGGAGATATTCCTGAGTATGCTTATTTTGAGAGGAATAAGGAAGTTAGTAAGAAGATATGAAGTATTAAAGAGGGGGATAGGGGTCAGGGTAAAGTGTTACAATCACTTGCCTTACCCTGAGAAGCGGTCGGTCTGCGTGATTGTAACACTTTACCCTTCGACCGATTATTACGTAAGTATTTTAAGTTTTATTTAGATTAGTAGGAAATAGATGGAGAATACGTTTAATACTTGATTTTAGAAGTCAATAATAAAGGAAAAGAGGGAAATTTATGAAAGAAATATTTGTGAATCTTAAGAGGTTTGATGTTCCTGTTTCAAAGGGTGGTATTTGTCCTAAGGAAAGTTCCAAGGAATGGATTGAGTGGGTTATTGCTGAGAGTATTAGTAATAATCTTGGTACATTGGATGATATTACGGTTACTTATTTATTGCCGGAATGTCTTTTGATTCCTGCGATAGAGAAGTTGAATAGTTATGATGAAGATGTTAGAGCTAATATCTTTTTGGGAAGTGAGGGTGTTTATAGAGAGGATGTTGCGAAAGGTGGTAATTTTGGTGCTTTTACTACTAATCTACCAGCAGCTGCAGCTAAGAGCATGGGACTTAGTTGGTCTATAATTGGACATTCTGAGGAAAGAAAAGATAAACTTGGTATTATTGAGAGATTTGATAAGGATTATGATAGTAAAAAAGCTTCTTTTGCGGTTAATTCCATGATTAATGATGAAGTCATATGTGCGTTCAAACAAGATATCAATGTTTTGTTATGTATTGGAGAGACAGCAGAGGAAAGAGGAGAAGGGTCTTTTGAAGAGCAGAAGCCTCGTATCAAAGAAGTTTTAGAAGAGCAATTACAGTTATGTCTTGATAATACATCTGATGTAATGAAGGATAATAAGATAGTTATTGGTTATGAACCTATATGGGCGATTGGACCAGGTAAGACACCACCAGGAAAAGAGTATATAGCATTTGTTTCAGAGTGTATCAAGGATTATGTTAAGAAAGAGTTTGGATATGATATACCTGTAGTATATGGTGGAGGATTGAAGGAAGAGAATGCAACTATGATTGCAAGTATTGATACAATCAATGGTGGTTTAGTTGCACTTACAAAATTCGTTCAGCCTGTTGCATTTGAGCCAGAAGGATTAAAAAATATAATTATGAAATATTGTTAATAAGTTTACATAAACTTAGTCATAATAATGAGTAAAAGCTATAAATATCAATAAATCTCTCTGTACAGTTTGACAGTGAGTTTATATTAGGATAAATAATAAAAAAACGGAGGTAACCAAATGAAATTACAATTTGAATATGGACAAGGATTAATGGAAGCGAATTTACCAGATAATACTGATGTTTTTATTCCAGGAGAAACAGTAGCAGACCCTGAGATTATACCTGCTGAGAAATTGGAAGAGGTAACAAGACAATCTATTCTTAACCCAATAGATCTTGAGCCTATTTCTAAACAGGTTAAAAAAGGTTCAAAAGTAACTATTATCTTCCCTGATAGAGTAAAAGGCGGATTCCAAGATAATTCACATAGAAAAGTTTCTATTCCCATTATTATTGAAGAGTGTTTAAAAGCTGGAGTAGATAAGAAGGATATCAAATTAATCTGTAGTAATGGTCTTCATAGAAAGAATAGAAAAGAAGAAATCAAAAATATTCTAGGAGAAAAAGTTTTCAATGATTTTTATTATACTCATCAAATAGTTAATCATGATAGTGAAGATTGGGATAATCTTGTAGACCTTGGATATAACGAATATGGTGATAGAATAATCATGAACAAAGATGTTTATGAATCTGATTTAGCAGTTCTTATTGGACATACACTTGGTAATCCTTATGGAGGTTATTCAGGAGGATATAAACATAGTGCCACAGGAATAACTCATTGGAAATGTATAGGAGCACATCACATTCCAAGAGTAATGCATAGAGACGACTTCACACCTGTTACAAAAACAAGCTTAATGAGACAAAAATTCGACCAGATCAGCCAATACATGGAAGATAAAATGGGTAAGAAATTCTTCTGTTGTGATGCTGTACTAGATACTTATCAAAGACAGATAGCTGTTTTTTCAGGCTATGGAGAATCTATTCAACCATTATCTTGGGACGAAGCTGATAAACGTACATTTATCCCTTGGGCTGAAAAGAAATATGATGTAGTAGTTTTTGGTATGCCTCAAAATTTCCATTATGGTAATGGTCATGGAACTAACCCAATATTAATAATGCAAGCTATAGCTGCTAATATCATTCGTCATAAGAGAATATTAAGTGATAACTGTGTAGTTATATGTTCAACAATCTGTAACGGTTATTTCCATGATGAAGAGTTCCCTTCATATAGAGAAGTATATGAATTATTCCAAAAAGATTATAATAACACTTTGCCAGATGTAGAAAAATATGGAGAATACTTATCTAATAACAAAGAATACATTGATAAATATAGATATAACTATGGATATCATCCATATCATGCATTCTCAATGATATCATGTGGACATATAGCTGAGAAAAATTGTTCAGCAGTATATGCAGTAGGAGCTTATGAGCCAGGATATGCAAGAGCTATGGGTATGAAAACACGTGCTACTTTTGAAGATGCACTAAAAGATGCTAAAAAATATGTAGGAGATAACCCTAACATATTAGCTTTACCTAAGACTTTTAGAACAGCTGGTGTGCATTTAATGATGAAAGATGAAGTTTTATAGAGTAGATAATTAATAACATGGAGCTGCCTATCACCAAGAATTAATATATATAGACAGCTCCAATTAGATATAAATGAGTGTAGATACGTATTGATATTTTCATATAGAAAAATATATTCGGGAGGACATAATTATGCCAATAGTACCTTTGAGACCTTTGTTAGAAGCGACAAATAAATATAAATTTGCTCATGGAGCATTTAACGTAAATGCTGTAGCTCAAGCAGAAGCAGTTATAGAAGTTCATGAAATGTTTCGTTCAGGAGCTATTCTACAAGCTGCAGATTTAGCTAATGGATTTATGGGCGGAAGAAAAGACTTCATGAACGCAACATTAGAAGATAAAAAAATAGGAGCAAAAAGAATAGCGGATGCCGTTAGAAAAATAGGAGAGCATTCAAAAATACCTATAGTCATTCACCTTGACCATGGTAAAGATTTTGATTCTGTAAAAGCAGCTATTGATAACGGTTTTACCTCAGTTATGATTGATGGTTCTCATTTACCATATGATGAAAATGTAGAACTTACAAGAGAAGTCGTTAAATATGCTCATCCAAAAGGAGTTTCTGTTGAGGGTGAATTAGGAGTACTTGCAGGTGTTGAAGATCATGTATTCTCAGAAACATCTACATATACTAATCCAATGAAAGTGTGTGATTTCTTCAGAAAAACAGGAGTTGACTGTCTTGCTATTTCTTATGGAACAATGCACGGGGCTTCAAAAGGAAAGAATGCAAAACTTAGAAAAGAAATAGCTATAGCTTCTATGGAAAACTTGAGACATGAAGGTATTTTCGGAGCTTTAGTATCTCATGGTTCATCAACTGTTCCTAGATACATAGTAGAAGAGATTAATAACTTGGATGGAGATATTCAAAATGCATATGGTATTTCTGTAAAGGAATTGATGTCAGTCATACCTTTAGGTATAGGTAAAATTAATGTTGATACAGATATTAGATTAGCGGTTACCCGTAACATCAGAGAATATTTCGTAGGTAATCCAAGCAAACAAAAAAGTGATTCAATAGGCGGTATTTGGTCTATTATGGACAATAATAAGAGTGCATTTGACCCTAGAGTCTATTTAACACCTATCATGGATACTGTATTAACTGGAAATGAACCTGACAATGATGTTTCAGACATTACAGATTGTATCAGACGTGGTGTAAAAGAAGTAGTCGGAACTTTAATTGTTAATTTTGGCTCAGTAGGTTATGCTCCAAAAATCGAAAATGTATCATTAGAAGAAATGATCAAGAGATATAAAGGTTGATGAGCTAACAAAATATATAAAAGGGCATTGATTTAAATAATAGATGGAGCTGCCTAATGAACCGTATAATTATGGTTATCTTAGACAGCTCTATTTGAAAATGATTATTTTAACTCTTTAATTTGTCTTTAATATATTCAGATACAATTTCGTCTAATAGAAAAAGTGGAATTTCACCATTGATTAATATGACATTATGGAATTCTTTTATGTCAAAATCATCACCAAGGGATTTCATAGCTCTTTCTTTTAGATTATTGATGAAATACCTGCCATATGCATAATGTAATGTTTCACCTGGATTAGCTATTGCTCTATCTACAATGGATTCTATTTGTTCACCAAAGTATATAGAGTAAGTATTGATAATATCTTCTCTTGAAGACCCATAGTAGTGAAGATATAGATCAATCAATGTCAAAAGTGAATAAGATGCATTAAGATTATATATCATCAATTGATTTATTTGCGGGTTACCGTAATCAATGAAACCAAAAGCCAAACCTTCAATATATGATGCCCAGCCTTCAGAGAAACAGGAAAAATCAATAGCCTTTCTTATATTAGGAATATTTTCTTGTTGGTATGCAATAGAAAACTGAAAATGATGTCCAGGTATACCCTCATGACAAACAACAAGAAAATCACTAATATTTAGACTACTGTGAACTGAATTTTGTAAAAACATATTTCCGTATTTTTTTAAATCAATACTAACGGGTAGATAGAATGCACTTGGCAAATCTTTTTCCAAATAGTTAGGGATAGTTTTACTATTGATCTTTGGAATATCATAATCATAAAAGTTTTTGTTAGTCAATTCCTTGCATTTTTGGTATAACTCTTCAAAATTATTAAAAGGTTTTGGCTGTAGGTTATTTAGTTCATTAAGTTCGGGATATTTTTCTAGTATGGACTGTATTCCTCTAGAGGACTCAATAAATGAATCATTAGCCCACTCGAATAAGTCTTCTGGTGTAATGTTAGTTCCAGTATTAGCTTTTATTAGATGTGCATAATACTCTCTACCTTTTGGAAAAGTGTATACACCAGATGTAATTATTGTCTGGGACTTGATCTTCTCTAATTCTACAATTAGATTAGTATATGCAGGATAAACATATTCATTGATTGTTTTTAAACATTCAGCTTTTATAGATTTCTTTTCAGAATCTGACATATCAGGTAATTGATTAATATAATCACAGAATGCCAAGTATAGAAAATTTTCTTGTGGTGGTGTCATAAAAGCTTTGCACTGGTCAATAACTTTATTAGAAATGTATTCAGGCTGTATATAGCCTTTTTGTGATTTAGCCTGTTCACCTTTCATGAGAGCGGCAATTGATGTTGGAAATTGTTTTAATCGTGTTATAAAATTATTAGCATCAGCTTTATTTTTGATAGGAATCTGGGATAAAGTAAGAGGTATACCAATGTGGAAACCTAAGGTATGCTTAATATTATAGGTATAATCAACATATTCTTCACCTTCAATATTAAGTTCCAAATAATATTGAACTATTTTATAGGAAAATTGCTGATCCTTAGTTAATCCATGCATATTAAAAGTATTGAGGGTTTTTAGATTATTACGAAGATTATCATATTGCGCTTGTAAAGCTTCATCGCTAAAATCATCTAATTTATCTGAGGTATCTTGTAATCCGAATTCCTTTGGAGAAGATATAAGCATAGACATCTCCAGTGGAGAAGATGTGATGTACTCTTTAAACATGTTATCAAGAAATATATTAAACCTACTACTATCGTCTATCTTAATATTTTCTGTAATCTGTTTTTCAGATGGTAAGTCAGGTATATATGTTATATCATCATTAGGTTTTTTAGTACAACCTTGAAGAGTTAGTGAAATCAATAAAAAAATACTTAAAATACTAACTATAGTTTTATTCTTGAAATTAATTTTGCCCATTAGTTTCTCCCCTTTAAGGTGAATGTTAAATTGAAATTAGATTATTACTATTAAATTATGTTCATTATAACAATTATATTCAGTTAAATCAGATTAAATAACGTAATCAATTAATTTTAAAAATATCATTTTCATATTATTAGGAGGTTTTAAAATGAAGTCAATATGTTTAGATTATTCCAATGTAGATAAATATATAAACAACGAAGAACTACAAAAAAGAATTGAAGACGAGAAACAATTACTAGAAAATTGTATGAAATCAAAAGCAACAGATTCTGATTCAATGGGATGGATTAATACCTATCACTCTAATGATGAGGATATGTTAAAGAAAATAGAGGATAAAGCAGCAGAAATAAGAGAAAATGCAGATGTTTTCATACTAATAGGTGTAGGAGGTTCCAATCAAGGAGCTAGAGCAGTTATAAAAGCCATGGGAGATAGCAAAGTAGATATCCTATACGCTGGTAATAACCTGTCACCAACATACCTTAATAACATAATGGATAAAATAAAAAACAAATCTGTCTACGTTAATGTAATAGCTAAGAATTTTGCTACACTAGAACCTGGAATCACATTTAGAGTACTTAGACAATATCTAGAAAAGACATACGGTGAACAAGAAGCCGCTAAAAGAATAATAGCTACAGGTTCATTGAATGGAAGTTCATTAGAGAAGCTAGGAAAGATGAAAGGATACACCCTACTTCCTTTCCCACTTGACGTTGGAGGAAGATTTTCCGTCCTAACCCCTGTAGGTCTTCTGCCTATCGCTGTATCAGGAGTAGATATAAGACAACTCCTACTAGGTGCAAGTGAAATGGAAAAGTCAATCCACTCCGCAAGCCTTAATAATAATGACGTAATCAACTATGCCCTAATAAGAAACATGCTCCTAGAAAAAGGATACAACATTGAGGTATTAGGGATATTCGAACCATTAATGGAATACTTCAACAAATGGTGGGTTCAATTATTTGGTGAGAGTGAAGGAAAAATCGGAAAAGGTATTTATCCATCATCATGCTCATTCTCAGAAGACCTTCATTCGCTTGGACAATATATTCAAGATGGACAAAAAATATTATTTGAAACATTTATCAATATAGAAGATATGGAATCCAGCTATCCTATCCCACTTGAAAATGAGGACATAGATGAATTCAATTATCTAAACGGTAAGGACTTCAGTTTCCTCAACAAGAGTGCATATGATGCTACAGTCAAAGCTCACTACGAAGGTAGAGTTCCTGTTTTAGCATTGAATGTACCTAAGCTAACACCTTACTATATGGGTCAACTATTCTATTTCTTTGAATTTGGTTGTTATCTATCAGCTACCATATTACGAGTTAATCCATTCAACCAACCAGGCGTAGAAGCTTATAAGACTAATATGTTTAAGACTTTGAAGGCTTAAGAAATTTGTAGGATTAATTCTGGGTATTAGAGATAGGTAGTTTTAATCGACAACGGTTGTATGGGAAAACCATATATAGTGATAATCACTCTCGTTACATTTGTTGTCCTTATCTGTTTTAAAGGAATGACAACAAGCTGTAAAAATCGTTCTTATCACTATATATGGTTATTAATATATTTGCCACTCTTGATGGAGTAAGAACAGTAACTTCAGTATGGGAAGCGGTGAACGTATCCACCAGAGAAAGTAGTATAGGGTTCATTTTACGAAGACCGGTCCTTGGAGTAAGGCGAAGTAAAATGAACCCTATACTACATCCCTATATAACCGTTAGTCCACATACATAAAAAAACTATCCCCAAACATATGACACCCCTATACATCTGTTAGTCCACCATAATACAACCAAACAAATCAACATACACAAAAAGCTATACTTCCAATGCAAAAAATACTTTGCATTTTTTTTGTTAAAACTATATAATATATCATAACGATAAAAGCACGATTATTACTATATAATAGGATAAAACTTATGAATCATAAATAATTACTCTATTTACGTAGATAATAATCATAAGAAAAACGAACGGAGGAACTTCAAATGGCAAAAAAACCATTTTACATTACAACACCAATATACTATCCAAGTGATAAGTTGCATATAGGTCATTCATATACAACTGTAGCTGCTGACACTATGGCTAGGTACAAGCGAATGCGTGGTTATGATGTCATGTTTTTAACTGGAACAGATGAACATGGACAAAAAATAGAGAAAGTTGCTAACAAACAGGGGATAACTCCTAAAAAATATGTGGATAACATTGTGGATTGGATAAAAGATCTGTGGAAAACTATGGATATTTCATATGATAAATTCATAAGAACAACAGACAAAGAACACGAAGAAACTGTACAAAAAATATTCAAAGACTTATACGATAAAGGTGATATCTACAAGGGTTCATACGAAGGATGGTACTGTACTCCTTGTGAATCATTTTTCACTGAGAGACAACTAGAAGATGGAAAATGCCCAGATTGTGGACGACCTGTGGATAAAGTTAAAGAAGAAGCCTATTTCTTCAAACTTTCCAAGTATCAAGACCAACTAATAGAATACATTGAATCACACGAAGAATTCATTCAGCCAAAAACAAGACAAAACGAAATGCTTAATAACTTCCTAAGACCAGGACTTGAAGATTTATGCGTTTCTAGAACATCATTTGAATGGGGTATTCCTGTAGAATTCGATAAGGGACATGTAGTATATGTATGGTTGGATGCATTATCAAACTATATATCAGCACTAGGTTATCACTCAGATAACGATGAAAAATATAAAAAATATTGGCCTGTAGATGTACATTTAGTAGGAAAAGAAATCGTAAGATTCCATACTATAATATGGCCAGCTATGTTGATGGCACTTGGTGAGCCTTTGCCAAAACAAGTATTTGGACATGGATGGTTAGTAATAAACGGTGGTAAAATGTCAAAATCCAAGGGTAATGTAGTAGACCCTAAGATACTAGTAGATAGATATGGTTCAGATTCAATAAGATATTTTTTGATGAGAGAAATCGCTTTTGGACAAGATGGTAACTTCACTAATGAAACACTTATCCAGAGAATTAATTCAGACCTTGCCAATGATTTAGGTAATTTAGTATCAAGAACGGTTGCCATGATCAAAAAATATTTTGGTGACGAATTCTATACTAAATTTGAAGCTACTGAATATGATTCTGAAGTAGAAAAGATGGCAGAAGATACTGTAGAAAAAGTTGAAACTGTAATGGAACAATTATTCTTTAGTGATGCATTAGTTGAAATATGGAATTTAGTAAGAAGAACAAACAAATATATTGACGAAACAAGACCTTGGGTATTAGCTAAAGATGAAGATAAAAAACCAGAACTTGCAAATGTTCTTTATCATTTAGCAGAAAACCTTAGAATAATATCAATACTTATTGAACCTTTTATGCCTAATACACCAAAACTAATGAGAGAACAATTAGGGATAACAGATGAAGATATCATGACTTGGGAAAGTACTAAAAAATGGGGTAGACTATCTAAGGATATAAAAGTTAATCAAGGTAATATCATATTCCCAAGAATAGATATCACTAAAGAAATAAAAGAATTAGAAGAAGCCCAAAAAGCTGGAAAAGAAGAACCAAAAGAAGTAAAAGAGGAAGATTATATCTCTATAGATGATTTTGCAAAAGTAGAATTAAAAGTTGGAGAAGTAATTGAATGTAATAAAGTAGAAGGTGCTGATAAATTATTAGTATCTAAAATAAAAATAGGCAGTGAGGTAAGACAAATAGTATCAGGTATAGCAAAAAGTTATTCACCTGGTGAAATGATAGGTAAAAAGGTTATTGTAGTAACTAACCTAAAACCAGTTAAATTAAGAGGGGTCTTATCAGAAGGTATGATATTAGCTGCTTCACTTAAGAAAAACTTAGTTGTAGCAACTGTTGATGGTGATATCAATAGTGGAGCTATTGTAAGGTAACTAATAAATCCGCCGGATAATGGATTAGGTTAAGTTGGGTGTATGTACTATTATTATGTATATACACCCAATTATCTTGTTTTATAGGAAACGCCTGCAAGTAATAATAAAACGACGGAATATTACCTTATACTATCGGAGCGACTGTTAAGTACTTTATTCTAGTAGTAATATAAATAGAGGTGAGAACAATGATTTTTGAAAGTCATGCTCATTATGATGATGAGAAATTTGATATTGATAGAGATGATTTATTGGAGCGTTTACCAAATGAAGAAGTAGAATATATAATTAATGTAGCAGCCAACATTGATTCTTCATATAAATGTGTTGAATTAGCAAAAAAATATGATTATATATATGCAGCTGTAGGTGTTCATCCAGATGATGTAAAAAACATGAAAAAAGAAGATCTAAAAACAATTACTGAATTGTCAGCCTATGACAAAGTTGTATCTATTGGAGAAATAGGACTTGATTATTATTATGAAAATTCTACAAAAGAAATCCAGAAGTTGTGGTTCAGTGAACAAATAAAGATAGCAAAAGAATTACAATTACCTATAATAGTGCACAGCAGAGAAGCGGCAAAAGATACTATGGATATTATTAAATCAACTGATGCGAAACAAACTGGTGGCGTAATTCATTGTTACTCAGGAAGTATAGAACAAGCACGAGAATATGTTGAAATGGGACTCTATATTGGTGTTGGTGGTGTCGTGACTTTTAAAAACGCTAATAAGCTAAAAGAAGTAGTAAGAGAGATATCCATTAATAACATTTTAATAGAAACTGACTCTCCATATTTAGCACCAGTGCCAAATAGAGGTAAAAGAAATGATTCCAGCAATCTAAAATATATTGCTCAGCAAATAGCTGAATTAAAAGATATGTCTTATGAAGAAGTAATAGAAAACACTTATGAAAATGCAAAAAAACTTTTTAAGATTAAATGATAATAGTTTTAGGGTTAAGCCATAATAAGTATTATGGCTAACCCTGCTTACTAGTTGCTTTTTTCTATTTCTGACATTAATTCCTCTAATAGTAAATCAATTTGTTTCGACATTTCTATTACATCAGTATCAATAGTAAGCTTACTATTAATTTGACTGATGATATAAGATAGATTTTCGTTTACTTGATAAATTATTTCAGTACTTTGCATAGAAGGCACCTCACTTAACTTTTGATATCATATTAATAGGAATCTGAATAACTTAATAATTAAATTTAGTACGTTGATATTGAAGTGATAATAGGTAATATAAATTGTGCGAATAAGAGATAATTAGTACAGGAATAGAGCTTAATATACTTTTATGTAAAAATAATATTGTTTATATATATATTTTATCATATAAATCGAATATATAAAGAAAAAAATGTAAATTTTTATAAAAACTCGAAAAATTAATTATTTTTATATGTTTTGTTTATGAATTAAACCAAATGACACCATTATACAATATATAGTATAGAATACAATTAACTAACCGTATATATTGTATATAAATGTAAAATACTGGAATTTATTATAGTGCATTAACGACAATAAAATTATATTCATAATTGGTGAAATATGATAACGATTCATTATATTAATAATATAATATCCATTCATACCCAATTTATTTCCAAAACTACGTAAATAAAATAATAAAAGAGGTGATTTATATCATAGAATCAATTGCTTCTCCTAAAAAAACCATAGAAATAATAAAAAAATATGATTTTGCATTCCAGAAAAAATTTGGTCAAAATTTTCTGATAGATTCCCATGTTTTAAATAAGATCGTTACTTCTTCAGATATCAATAAAGAAGATGTAGTAATAGAAATTGGTCCGGGAATAGGAAGTCTTACTCAACAATTAGCAGAAAATGCAAAACAAGTAATAGCAATAGAAATTGATAAGAAGCTCATACCTATATTAGAAGATACTTTAAGTGATTATAATAATATAACTATTATCAATGAGGATATTCTGAAAGTTGATCTAGTTAAATTGGTAAGAGAAAAAAATAATAATAAGCCTATAAAAGTGGTTGCTAATCTTCCATATTACATTACAACTCCTATTATAATGGGGTTATTTGAAAGTAATGTTCCTGTAGATAGTATTACAGTAATGGTTCAAAAAGAAGTTGCCGATAGGATGAAAGCAAAACCAGGGACTAAGGATTATGGAGCTCTATCTTTAGCTGTCGGGTATTATAGCGAACCATATATTGTTGCTAATGTACCACCTAATTGTTTTATGCCAAGACCCAAGATAGGTTCGGCAGTAATCAAGTTAACAAAATATAAGCAACCTCCAGTAGAAGCTAAAGATGTTAAATTATTGTTTAGAATCATTAGAGCATCTTTTAATCAAAGAAGAAAGACCCTTATCAATGGACTATATAATAATCTAGAGGGTATATTTGAAAAAGAACAATTAAAACAAGCTATAGAAGATATAGGTTTGAAACAAAATGTAAGAGGAGAAACTCTTAGCCTAGAAGAATTTTCTAATTTAGCAAACAAGTTATATGAGTTAATTAAATAAAATGAATTATTATCTATACTAAAACCCCCTTAACATAAATATAAATGTATAAAGGGGGTTTTAATGTGCAATCAAACAATTATAATCGGCAAGTCATCGATTTAAAGCAAGAGGATAAAGGATATGTTTCTGTAGGAAACAAATCTTATGGATATTGTAAAATAGAAACAAGAGGTAACAAGTGTAGAATTAAATTATCTGTGAATGGGCTTATAAAAACAAATAATAATATATATAAAGCTTGTCTTATAAAAACTACTCAGAGTAGCAGTGATATCATACCTATTGGAGTTATTGAATTAGATAAGAATAATTTTGCCAATTTGAATATTAATACTGATACTAATAACATTATGAAAAAAAATATATCAATTGATGATATTTCAATCATTGCTATAATATGTAAAGAAAATGACAACAATTTTAGATTTCCTTTAGTAGGATATATAAAAGAAATAGATTATCCTTGGAAAAGAAATATTAATATAAATAAAAAAAATAGGAGCCAGCAAATAGTAGAAAAATCTCTAATCAAAGAAGATAGAATTGAAGAAAATAAAGCAATTGAGGTAAATTTAAAAGATGATAAAACAGATATTAACAACCCAAGAACTAATACAACTAAAGCAAAAACTAATGCTGACGTATATAATAGAGAAACTGGAAATGATAAGTCTGTAGAAATCGATGATATAGGGAACCAAACTTTTGACATAATAAAAGATCATTTTGATGAAAAGGAATTAACTAAAATATATGATAATATATTTAAAGAATATCCAAAAATGAAACCATTTGAGGGCAAGTATTCAGATATAGAATGGATTCGTATAGAACCAGCAGATATCATATATTTCCCTATAGAATCATGGTTGCTTACAAATAATACCTTTTTGCTTAATGCGTATAGAAAATATAAGCATCTAATACTAGGAAGAGATATGGATTGTGATAGAGGAAAGCCATATTTTATTCTTGGAGTACCTGGAATATACTATCCAAAAGATAAGGTAGCCGCATATTTCTATGGATTCAAAAATTTTGTATGCTGTTCTGGTGCCAAAACTAAATCAGGAGAATACGGATATTGGATAAAAGAAATAGATTGTCCAATGTAATTAAATTGTAATGCTATTGACATCTAAAGTACACATAAAAATGATAATATAATTATGAAAACTATCCCCCCTTTTATTTATGATAAATTAACAAATTTTTATCCTACCGCCGTGGTAGGATTTTTTTTGCAAAAAAAACTACTGATTCATTTTAATCAGTAGTAGTTTTTTTCCTTACATTTCTAAAATAATAACCAACATAGCTAGAAAGAGCAATCAACTCTAATATTATTGCTATGAACATAACTGAGATACTTATAAAATGATCAGGTAAAACAATTATTAAAAATATAGCAGCTGAAAATATTACAGTTGCGAGTTTACCAAATTTGTTAGATGGTATAACCGTTTTTTCTTTTCTGAGATACAAGAAAATACCTGATAAAACAAGACAAGTTTCTTTTATTAAAATTATTAGTAATACCCAAATAGGTATATATTCTGAAAAATATAAACACCCTAATGTAGTTACCAGCATAAGCTTATCTGCTAAAGGGTCCAAGACTATTCCAACAACTGAAACTACATTATATTTTCTTGCAAGATATCCATCTACAAAATCAGTAAAACTAGCAGCTAAGAATATTATCAAAGCATAGATATGAGCATTCTCCCCCGATGAAAAGAAAACTACAGGAAATAGTGGCACAAGGAACATTCTAATTATGGTTAGAATATTTGGTACATACTTCATTGTTATTCCCCCTTGTAAATTGCATAATTACATAATTAATATGATATGATTATTATATATAAAAGATAAATTCAAGTCTATAGTTTTAGATATATTAATTATTTTTTTTGCAACTTACAGGGTAAAAAGAATATTATTACTATACAATAAAGATTATTTTTTGTTATGTGATACCTATAATTCTATTTTTTTCTAATTGTTATATCTCCCATATCACAGTCAACATTGTAGTTGCTTTTTTTAGAAGTTGTAGGTAAATCAGATTTTATGCTTCCCATGGAAACGTTTGTGGATATGACTGAATTATCATTATCATACAGTTCTATCTCAATACTTCCCAAGTCAGAAGAAATATTGAAAGAATCTATCGTTTGTTTAAAAGATGCTGTTATAGCTCCCAAATCAGAGTCCAGGTCACAATTGTTAATCTTACCATTTGAAACTATGTTAATACTTCCCATATCTGTGCTGGCAGTACAATCATTGATGGTATTATTAGATTCCATATATATAAAACCACCACTAGTAGAGATTTTTAATTTATCAACATCAGCATTATTATAATAATTTATTTCTCCCATTGAACTATTTAGGATAACAGATTCTTTGGAATTAGCAAGAGTGATGTTTATTTTACCTAAGCTAGAAGTCAAATTGATGTTTTTAACATCAGAGAAAAATTCACTGTTATTAATTTCTCCAAGATTATTATTGATATATAAGTTATCTAATTCAAAGTCATTAGGAACGTAAATTGTTATATCGTTTTTAAAATTACTTGTATTCATGCTACCAAAGAAATTTTTGGTAATTATTCTCTGAGTAATATCTAGAGTATTGTTGCTAACATCAGTATTGTAATTAATAGAGTAATTATTAGTTTGGGGTTTTGTATAGATGTATTTAACCTTTATATCTTTTCTATCTTCCTGTTTGAAAACAATTCTAGCTGCATCAGTATTAATAGATATTTTCTCTAAATCTTGACAGTTAAAATTATCAACTATAGTATCTCCTGTTTTATCATAAATTTCATGATCAAAATCAGTAATATTGGAATCGTGTATACTTTCGTCGATGGAATCTTCGATTATTCCTTTAACTTGGTTTGGTATAAAAGGTAGATTGTATAACCAATCATAATCATCATTATCTTTAGTAGTATTATCATTATTATTATTATTTGAATAAAATGGATTAAATCCAAAATAACCTACTGTACTAATGTGATTAGTCGAGGCATATGCAATAATTCCAAAAAAAGATGCAACTAAGGTTATTGAAAATATTATAGTAAGATTTTTAAGCTTTTTCATAACTATCTCTCCTTACGATTCGTTTGTTCCATTCAATATACTTGGTAGTAAAATTAGCATAGAGTTTAATCAACATGATAGTTCCTATAATGATAAGTCCACCAGCACTTCCTATAAAGATAAAGAATAGAAATCCTAAAAATGGGTGAGCTATAACATCAAAAGGTATGGAAACATATATCATCGGTGATTTGAAAACACTAACAATCAATATAACTACACTCGATAGTACTAAAGCTATTCCAACGATGAAAAAGGCTGCTAACACAGCCCAGAGAGCTATAAAAAATCCTATCATTATTAAGTTGAAAAAAATTACTCCAATCAATATTCCTATAGAATACTGACTCCCATTACTTGTATAAGTCGTAGTGCTAGAAGTATTCGTTGAATAATTATTCTTCTCTTTTGTATGTAAATTAGGAATGTACCCAGCTGCAATTGTTTCTGGATCACCAAGTTCATTTGATATCTCTTCTTCGGTTTTTCCATCAGATAATCCTGATTTGAAGTGTTCTTCATAGTCATACATAATGTCTCTACGTTCATCATATGGAAGAGATTCAAGTAGTATATCCAATTTTTCTAAATACTCATTCTTATTCACTTATATCTTCCTCCTCAATCAAAGAATTAACTCTTGAAACAAAGTCATACCACTCATCACTTAGTTCTTCTTTTGCTTCATGTCCTTTTTTTGTAAGTGTGTAATATTTTCTAGGTGGACCCTCGGAAGATTCTTTGAGGTAAGTTTCAAAATAATTCTCTTTTGTTAATCTTCTTAATAAAGGATATATAGTTCCTTCTGATATTCTTACGTTATTGGATATCTTTTTGACTAACTCATAACCATAATAATCGTCTCTTGAGAGTAGAGATAATACACATAACTCTAATACGCCTTTCTTAAACTGTATATTCATTTATTAACCTCCCATGCATTAATCTCTCAAAATTATAACATTGAGTTATTTAATGCTGTGATTATAATATATCACACACTACCTATTAATGCAAGGTACTAAATAAAGTTTTTATGCTATCATTATTTGGTATATATTAGGAAGTAAAAATTTTATATTTGATGAAATAAGTCTATAAAATCGCAATATGTATAAATTTATAGAAATAGGTCTATCATTTATATAGTGGATATTTATACTGCTTAGTCAAGTAAATATTTTAAATAAATTCTTGACAATTATAGTCAATTCGGATATACTTTGATTATCAAAGTATTTGCAACGCAAAATAAATAGGAGATAATGATATGAAAAATGTTAGAATCATTGGAACAGGTAGTTATTTACCCGATAATATAGTATCAAATGATGATCTATCCTCCTTTGTTGAAACAAGTGACGAATGGATTAGTAGCCGTACAGGTATTAAAAATAGAAGAATTACAACTGGAGAAGGAACAACTGATTTAGCTGTTAACGCTGCAAAAAAAGCCGTTGAATCTTCTAATATAGATCCTAATGAGATTGATTTAATATTAGTAGCTACTATTTCAGCCGATAATTTTACTCCATCGACTGCATGTGAAGTACAAAAAGAAATAGAAGCAGATAATGCAATGTGTTTTGATATTAATGCAGCATGCTCAGGTTTTATTTTTGCACTTAATACAGCTACAGCTTATATTAAAGCTGGTTTAGCCAAGAATGCTTTAGTAATTGGAGTGGAAGTACTTTCTAGATTGACAGATTGGGAAGATAGAAGAACTTGTGTATTATTCGGTGACGGATCTGGAGCAGTTGTGATAAGTGAATCAGAAGAAGAAGGAATTATTGATTTTGAGTGTAAATCTCTAGGTAAATTAAGTGAACACTTAGTATGTGGCGGTAGCGACCTTAAGAATCCTTTTGTAAACAAAGTATCAGATAAATATATAAAAATGAATGGTCAGGAAGTATTCAAATTTGCATGTGGTTCTGTACCTAGGGGCATAAAAAATGTAATTAAGAAATCTCCATATGAAATGGAAGATATTGATTATTTTGTATTACATCAAGCAAATGAGAGAATCATTGATTCTATAGCAAAAAGATTAAAAATAGATAAAGAAAAGATCTACAAAAATATTGCTTCATATGGGAACACATCATCAGCTAGTGTACCTATTGCCTTAGACGAGATGTTCAGAAAGAATATATTGAAAAAAGGGCATAGAATTATTATTGCTGGTTTTGGTGGAGGACTCACTTACGGAGTTGCTATGATAACAATCTAAAATAATAAAATTAAAATAGGAGGAATTATATAATGGATTTTGAAAAATTGAAAGAGGTAGTAATTGATCAACTAGATGTTGAAGAAAGTGAAGTAACATTACAAGCTAAATTCATAGATGATCTTGGAGCAGATTCATTAGACTTATTTGAATTGGTAATGGCTATTGAAGATGAATCAGGAGTAGAGATCAAGAATGAGGACTTACCTTCAGTAATTACTGTACAAGACGCATTAAACTACGTAAAAAATAATCAGTAAGAATGATTAACTTATAACCAATCTGGGGGTACCCGATTGGTTTAAATTTTAAGGAGTGAAAATAGTGAAATCTGAGATTTGTAAAATGTTGAATATTAAATATCCAATATTTCAAGGTGCTATGGCTTGGATAGCAGAATATAACTTAGTTGCTGCAGTATCTAATGCAGGAGGTCTTGGAATTATAGCAGGAGGAAATGCTCCTTGTGATGTTGTTAGAGAACAAATTAGAAAAACTAAAGAATTAACCGATAAACCATTTGGAGTCAATATAATGCTTCTTTCACCTTTTGCAGATGAAATAGCTAATATGATATGTGAAGAAAAGGTAGCAGTTGTTACAACTGGAGCAGGAAATCCGGGTAAATATTTAGAGATGTGGAAAGAAAATGGTATAAAAGTGATACCAGTAGTTCCTTCTGTTGCATTAGCTAAGAGAATGGAAAGATCTGGTGTTGACGCAATTATTGCTGAAGGGTGTGAATCAGGCGGTCACGTTGGAGAATTAACGACCATGGCACTTTTACCTCAAGTAGTAGATGCAGTAGAGATACCTGTTATTGCCGCTGGTGGAATAGGTGATGGCAGAGGGATAGCTGCGACTAAGATGTTGGGAGCAGATGCTTTTCAAGTGGGAACAAGATTCTTAGTTGCGAAAGAATGTATCGTACATAAGAATTATAAAGAGAAAATAATAAAAGCTAAGGATATAGATACTCGTGTAACAGGTAAAGTTACTGGGCATCCTGTGAGAGCATTAAAAAATAAATTTACAAGGAAATTCTTGCAACTAGAAAAAGAGGGAGTCAGTATAGAAGACCTAGAAGAATTCGGCACTGGTAAACTTAAATTAGCTGTTGTAGACGGTGATGTAGCTAATGGTTCAGTTATGTCTGGACAGATAGCAGGAATGATTGATAAAGAACAGACATGTAGTGAAATAATAGAAGAACTTGTAACAGATGCAGACAGAGTTATCAATAATAGATAAGTAATAAGAGATAAGTAATAAGAGTTAATTAGTTTTATATATTGAAAGGAATGAAAATCATGGGAAAGACAGCTTTTTTATTTCCAGGTCAAGGAGCTCAATATCTTGGTATGGGAAAAGAAATAGCTAACAATTTTGAAAGCAGCAAAAAAATCTTTCAGATTGCTAGTGAAACACTAGGATTCGATATAGAAGAAGTATGTAATGAAAAAGAAGATGTTCTTAATAATACAGAATATACACAACCTGCAATTCTAACTACTACTATAGCTATTTTAGAAGCTGTAAAAGAACATGGATTAAAGGCAGATGTAGTTGCTGGATTAAGCCTAGGGGAATACAGTGCTTTAGTTGCCAATGGGGCGATGGATTTTGAAGAAGCGGTAAGGCTTGTTAGAAAAAGAGGTAGATATATGGAAGAAGCTGTACCAAAGGGTAAAGGCTCTATGGCAGCAGTTCTTGGTTTGGAGCCACGTATTGTAGAAGAGATATGTGACAGTATAGATGGAATGGTTTTGCCTGCTAATTATAATTGCCCAGGTCAGATTGTTATTGCAGGAGAAGTGGAAGCTCTAAACACTGCCTGTGAAAAATTGGAAGAAGCAGGAGCAAAAAGAGTAATTAAGCTTAAGGTAAGTGGACCTTTTCATACCCCTATGCTTAACCCAGCAGCAGAAAAACTTATGAAGGAATTAGAAGAGATTAACGTTGTAAAGAATAAGATTCCGTATATAACTAATGTAACAGCGGACTATGTAGATGATCATAAAAATGTTAAAACTCTCTTGACTAAACAAGTTGTCTCACCAGTAAGATGGGAAGAGACTATAAGTAGAATGATAGATGATGGTGTAGATACATTCATTGAAATAGGACCAGGTAAAACACTTAGTTCTTTTGTTAAGAAAATCGATAGAAGCAAGAAAATAATCAATATACAAGATATGAAAACATTAAGTAAGGCAGTTAAATTAATGGAAGAGTAGTATTAGAATCCCAGAGAAAGGATGATAATTAATGGATAAGGTTGCTATAGTAACTGGTGCTTCAAGAGGAATAGGTAGAGAAATAGCTCGTAGATTAGCAAGTGATGGAATAATAGTAGCAGTTAATTATAGAAGTAGTGAAGAAGAAGCCCAGAAAGTAGTTGCGGATATTATTGCTGATGGTGGGAGCGCCAAAGCATATAAAGCTGACGTAAGTATTTTTGAAGATGCTAAAAAATTGATATCCGAAGTTAAAGATGAATATGGAAGAATAGATATTCTAGTCAATAATGCTGGAATAACAAAAGATATGTTGATGCTTAAGATGACAGAAGTGGAATTTGATGATGTAATAAGAGTCAATCTAAAAGGCACATTCAATTGCATCAAACATGTTAATAGAATCATGTTGAAACAGAAATCTGGTAGGATAATAAATATTTCATCCGTAATAGGTGAAATAGGTAATGTTGGGCAGGCTAATTATGCAGCATCAAAAGCAGGAATCATCGGTTTGACAAAATCGATGTCAAAAGAGTTAGCTACAAGAAGCATAACTGTGAATGCTGTCGCTCCAGGTTTTATAGAAAGTGATATGACTGATATATTAACTGACAAAATTAAAGACCAGATTTTATTAAATATCCCTATGAAAAGAATTGGGAAAGCAAGGGAAGTAGCTAATGTAGTAGCTTTTCTAGCTTCTGATGAAGCAAGTTATGTTACAGGTCAAGTAATTAATGTAGACGGTGGAATGGTTGTTTAATTAGATGAAAGGAAGGTTACAATGAAGAGAAGAGTTGTCATAACAGGATTAGGTGTTATCACGCCTATTGGGAATAATGTAGATGAATATTGGAATAATCTAAAAGCAGGAAAAATTGGATTTGGAGAGATTACTTCATTTGATGCAACTGATTATAGAGCAAAAATAGTTGGTGAAGTAAAAGGGTTTGAGCCTAAAGAATATATGGAAAGAAAGAAAGCTAAGAGAATGGATAGATTCGCTCAATTCTCAATAGCAGCAACCAAACAAGCGATAGATAATTCAGGTCTTGACTTAGAAAAAGAAGACGTTGAAAGAATAGGTGTTGTAGTAGGAACAGGTGTAGGAGGATTAGGTTCAATTGAGAAAGAAGAACAGAACTTGTTAGCCAAAGGTCCTAACAAAGTATCTCCTATGTTTATACCAAAAGTAATTACTAATATGGCAGCAGGTAATATCGCTATCCAATTTGGATTAAAAGGAGTATGTACCAATGTGGTGACAGCATGTGCTACTAGTACGAATACCATAGGTGATGCTTTTAGAATTATACAATATGGTGATGCGGATGTTATGGTTGCAGGTGGAACTGAAAGTTGTATAGTACCTCTTGGAGTTTCAGGATTTACAGCTCTTCAAGCACTAAGTACCAGTGAGGATCCTAAAAAAGCATCAAGACCATTTGATAAAAATAGAGATGGTTTTGTTATGGGTGAAGGATCTGGAATCATAATCTTAGAGGAATTAGAACATGCAGAAGCAAGAGGTGCCAATATATTAGCTGAGGTCAAAGGTTATGGAGCAGCTTGTGATGCTTATCATATTACAGCACCAGCACCAGGTGGAGAAGGTGCAGCAAGAGCCATGAAATTAGCTATAAAAGATGCAGGTATCAAGCCAGAAGATATATCCTACATTAATGCACATGGAACAAGTACAGAATATAATGATAAACTAGAAACTGCTGCTATCAAAAAAGTATTCAAAGACAACGCTTATAAAGTTCCCATTAGTTCTACTAAATCAATGGTAGGACATTTACTAGGAGCAGCTGGTGCAGTAGAGATAGTTGCATGTGTAAAAACGATATTGGATAGTTTTGTACATCCAACGGTAGGATATGCAACACCAGATGAAGAATGTGATTTGGATTATATTCCTATTAAAGGAAGAAATCTTGATGTGAAATATATTCTTTCTAACTCACTTGGTTTTGGTGGACATAATGCATCATTAGTAATAGGCAAATATGAAGAATAAAAATTATTTTAATAATATTGTAAGGAAGTGATGACTGTTGAAATTTGAAAATATAAAAGAGCTGATAAATATAGTAAGTGAAAAGGGATTGTCACGTGTGGATATTGAAAAAGATGGATTCAAGATATCCATAAGGAAAGAAAAAGAAAACATAATGACATCAAGTGTAGAACCTTATATTCAGAAACCAATTACTACCAGCCAGACTGTTAACGTTAATAAAGAGCCTGTACAAGATAATAGCAACGATAAAGTAGACGTAGAAGAAAAAAATACAATAATAGTTAAATCGCCTATAGTAGGGACGTTCTATAGTGCTGCAAGTCCCGACGAAGAAGATTACGTTAAAATAGGAGATAAGGTGTCAAAAGGCAAGACACTATGTATTATTGAAGCTATGAAGTTGATGAATGATATAGAAGCTGAAACTTCAGGTGAGGTTGTAGATATATTGGTGGAAAATGAAGATATAGTAGAATATAATCAGCCTTTGTTCAGGATTAGACCATAGATAATATCTTGCGTGTGTAAAGAGCATTTATTACTTATTAAAACGTTAATAAGAAAGGAATAGATTGTTATTATGTTAGATGCAGTTGAGATCCAAAAAATTATCCCACATAGATATCCATTTTTGCTAGTTGATAGAATAACAGAAATAGAGCCAGGTAAAAGGGGAGTAGGCTATAAAAATGTTACAATGAATGATTATTTTTTTGCCGGACACTTTCCAGAGGAACCAGTAATGCCTGGAGTACTTATTGTTGAAGCTCTTGCTCAAGTGGGAGCAGTCACTATGCTTAGTTTAGAAGAATATAAAGGTAAAACAGCGTATTTTGGTGGTATTAATAAGACTAAAATTAGACGAAAAGTTATACCTGGAGATAGATTGGATTTAGAAATAGATATTATAAAACAAAAAGGTCCAGTAGGAGTTGGGAAAGTAGTAGCATCTGTTGATGGTGAAATTGCTGTTACTGGAGAATTAACTTTTATTGCTAAGTAGTTATATAAGGTTAATGGAAGTAGAGGTGAAATATGTTTAATAAGATTCTGATTGCAAATAGAGGCGAAATTGCTGTAAGAATTATTAGAGCCTGTCGAGAGATGAATATACAGACGGTAGCGGTGTATTCTGAGATAGATAAAGAAGCTCTTCATACACAATTGGCGGATGAAGCTATATGTATTGGACCTGCTCCTGCAAAAGACAGTTATCTTGATATTAAAAGGATAATCAGTGCAGCTATTGTTACAGGTGCTACGGCAATACATCCTGGATTTGGATTCTTATCCGAGAACAGTAAGTTTGCTAAGGTATGTGAAGAATGTAATATAACATTCATAGGTCCAACAGGTGATATGATGGACAGAATGGGGAACAAGTCACAAGCTAGAGAAACAATGATTAAAAATAATATACCAGTAGTACCGGGTTCAGAGGGTGCTGTAGCGAATATTGAAGAAGCAATAGAAGTAGCGGATAAGATAGGATATCCTGTTATTATCAAAGCATCAGCAGGCGGTGGTGGAAGAGGTATGCGTATTGCTAACAATAGCGATGAATTAGCAAATTCCTTCAAAACTGCTAGTGCAGAAGCAAAAAATGCTTTTGGCGACGATACTATGTATGTGGAAAAATATGTAACTAATCCTAGACATATTGAATTCCAAATAATAGCTGATAATTATGGTAATACAGTACATCTAGGTGAAAGAGACTGCTCAATGCAAAGAAGGCATCAAAAAGTTCTTGAAGAATCACCTTCTGCAGCTATTGATAATGAGCTAAGAAAACAAATGGGTGAAGTAGCGGTTAAAGCAGCTAAATCCATCAATTATAAAAATGCTGGAACTGTAGAATTTCTATTAAGTGATAGTGGAGAGTTCTATTTTATTGAGATGAATACTAGAATTCAAGTAGAACATCCTGTTACAGAAATGGTTACAGGCATAGATTTGATAAAAGAACAAATACGAATTGCAAATGGAGATAAATTAGAATATAACCAGAAAGATGTTAAGATTAAAGGTCATGCAATTGAATGTAGAATCAATGCAGAAAATCCTAGTAAAGGATTTAGACCCTCTCCTGGGGATATAAGTTTCCTTCATATGCCTAGCGGAAAAGACATTAGAGTGGACAGTGCCATTTATTGCGGTTATAAAATACCTCCGACATATGATTCAATGATAGCTAAGTTAATTGTTTTTGATAAAGATAGACATAGTGCCATAAAAAAAATGAATAGTGCTATTGGTGAGTTTATTGTTGAAGGTATAGATACTAATATTGATTTTCAATACGAATTGATTAATAATGAAAAATTCATAGAAGGAAATTATAATACTTCTTTTATTGAAAAAATGATGGAGAAGTAAATTAACTTAACAAGGTTATTCATTTCCCAAAAGAATAACCTTGTTAAGATATATTTCTTATTAGATACAAAAAATAGTAAAGGGTAATATTGCCGCTTAATATGCTATTTACAAAAGTTAGTTTGCCATTTCCCTAGGTTCAATATTACCTTTTACTATTTTTAGTAATTATAAGATAATGATAATTAATTGATGCTAAGTGATTATTTATAAAAAATCAAATAAACCATTAAAAGGGGTATATGTATGAAAGAATTATTTAAAAAGAAAAAATACATTAAATTACCTATAAAGACAACAGCAAATGGAAAAGAACAATTTAACGAGATGAGTGATCCATCAGTACCTACTGGTAAATGGATTAAATGTAATAATTGTGGGGAGATAATTTACAGAGATGATTTTGAAGCTAGAGATCAAATATGTACTAAATGCCATAAACATTTTAGGATGGATAGTGAATCAAGGATATCACAAATAATTGATTCTGGTTCTTTCAAAGAATTGAATGCTAATATTGGAACGAAAAATATTCTGGATTTTCCAGATTACTTAGATAAAATATCTGCATTACAGAAGAAAACAGGCCTGAAAGAAGGAGTAATAACAGGTGAAGGCAGAATTAATAAAGTGAAAGTTGTTATAGCGGTTATGGATAGCAGATTCATGATGGGAAGTATGGGAGAAGCTGTAGGAGAGAAAATAACTAGAGCCATTGAACATGCAACTAACAAGAAATTACCTATTATCATATTTACTGCCTCTGGTGGAGCTAGGATGCAAGAAGGAATTGTCTCCCTTATGCAAATGGCTAAAACATCTTCAGCTTTAGCTAAACATAGTGAAGCAGGACTATTATATATTACAGTTCTGACAGACCCAACAACAGGTGGAGTTACTGCTAGTTTTGCTATGCTTGGAGATATAATCTTAGCTGAACCTGGGACGTTGATTGGATTTGCTGGAGCAAGAGTAATAGAACAGACAATTAATCAAAAATTACCTGAGGGATTTCAAAAAGCTGAGTTTCTACTAGAGCATGGATATATAGATATGATTGTGGAAAGAAGAGATATGAAAAATACTTTATATAAATTGCTGGAATTTCATCGTACTTAAAATATATATTAGTTGAATGTGAATACAACAATTTTTTGAAGAATAGGTTATAGATTAATTTAAAATTATATTTAAAGAGGTGTTTATTGTATGGACCCATGGGAAAAAGTAAGCATAGCTAGAATGGCGGAGAGACCTACGTCAGAAGATTATATTAGACTTATATTTGATGATTTCATAGAGTTTCATGGAGATAGATTATATAGTGATGATAAAGCAATAATCGGCGGAATAGGGTTGCTTGAAGGTATTCCAATAACAGTTATCGGACAGCAAAAAGGTCGTTCAACAAAAGAAAATATTGATAGAAACTTTGGAATGCCTCATCCTGAAGGTTACAGAAAAACACTTAGACTTATGAAACAGGCAGAGAAATTCGGTAGACCTATAATTTGTTTTGTGGATACTCCAGGAGCATATTGTGGATTAGGAGCAGAAGAAAGAGGTCAGGGAGAAGCTATAGCAAGGAATCTATTTGAAATGGCTAGACTAAAAGTTCCTATCATATCAGTTGTAATTGGTGAAGGCGGTAGTGGTGGAGCCCTAGCTTTAGCAGTATCGGACAGGGTTTGGATGTTAGAAAACTCAATATACTCAATACTATCACCTGAAGGATTTGCTAGTATCTTATGGAAGGATAGTAAACGAGCTAAAGAAGCAGCTGAAGTAATGAAGATAACGGCTGAGGATTTGCTTGAATTTGGTATCATTGATAAGATTATTGAAGAACCAGATGGAGGAGCACATAATAGTTTCCATGAGATAAGTGAAGAATTAAAAGATAGTTTCATTAAACAGGTAGAAGAATTAAAAGAGTTGGATAAAGAACGATTAATTGAAAATAGATATAATAGATATAGAAAACAAATTCAGCAATAAAATTAGGAAAATATTAGGATTGAAAATAGATAGATATAGGAAATAATTATCTGGATTTATGTCATAAAAGAGAGTATAATAGAGGCAAGAATTTCTAATTAGGTAATAATGATATCTAATTAGATTTTCTTGTCTTGCTTTATAATAGGGTGAATATAGTGACATAGAAGGGAGATCAATAATGGCAAAAAAGAAGAAAAAAGACACAAAAACATTAAAAGCACTAGCTATACTTGTTTTGGTCGTAGCAGCAGTCTGCTTAGGACTTACAGTAGGAAAAGGCGCTTATAAACCAGATAATACTGCTAAGAATAACGATGAGAATAATGCTATTGCTAAGGAAGAGACAAACAATAAGGGGAAAATTGATAATGACTTAGATACTACTGATACGGAATCTGAAATTCACCCTGAAAAAGAAGTAAAACCAGAGCCAGAGGTGAAACCAGAAACAGACGAGCCAAAGGTGACAGAAGGAGAAAAAGACTTAGAAGCAGACAATACTTCTGACCAAGAAGAAAACAAAGATGAAGTCAAAGAGGAATTACCTCAGGGAAGTGATACGGGAGATAATTCTGACCTTAATGTAGATGCTTCTGCCTTATCTAATAAAGGATATAGTTGGAGTTTTAAAAGGAATAAAGAACACACAAAAGTTATTGGATATAATAAGTTTGATATTGAACAATATGGTGGTTACTATATTGTAGAAACAGATGAAAAAGTTATCTATCTGACATTTGACGAAGGTTATGAAAATGGTTACACACCTACTATACTAGATACATTAAAAGCTAATGATGTAAAAGCAACATTTTTTGTAACCAAACCTTTTATTGAAAATAATGCTGATCTGGCAAAGAGAATGAAAGATGAAGGTCATATAGTTGGAAATCATACTGTACACCATAAAAGAATGTATGAGTTGACAGATGATGAAATTAAATACGAAATAGAAGAAACGGCCAGATATTTTGAAGAAATGACGGGATACAAGATGGATACTTTCTTTAGACCACCAGAAGGGGCATATAGTGAAAGATCACTATACCTAACTGGACAATTAGGATATAAAACTATTTTTTGGAGTATGGCTTATGCGGATTGGGATAGAGATAATCAAAAAGGTAAGGAGTATGCTTATAACCACGTAATAAATAATGCTCATTCAGGTATGATTTCATTATTACATGCGGTATCATCTTCTAATACAGAAGCACTTGATGATATTATTAAAACGTTAAAAGAGCAAGGTTACAGATTTGGTAATCTATATGAAATTGAATAAATGAATTGAGTATATAATAAAAAAAGGAGCTGTATGCACAATGTCATTAAGTTAAGAAA